>JADGDJ010000229.1 GCA_016744925.1 Spirochaetaceae bacterium | reverse complement strand
TTTTTTAGGTGTCTCCTGTTTTCACACTGGTGATATCGGTGGTTCGGAGTTTTATTTAAAGAGAAGTCTACAGGTGAATCATGATAATGTCGATTCTCGTTTGTACCTCGCAGCAATTCAATTGAAGAAAAAGGATCAGGCTAATGCCGCACGGTTATGGTTGAATATACTCGATATTGAACCGGATAATAAAATCGCTCAAAGAGGTCTGAATAAATTAAAAAAAATCAAAGACCCTTCTGAATATGAGCAGTTTATTAATTCAAAAGATTTATATCGTCTGCTTTCTCCTGTAAAAGGGATACATCCTCTTTTTGTCAGGTTAGTCTCCATTATTTCTATAATGATTGTACTTGCAGTGGTCGTATATTTTTCATATCCTCAATTTATTCCTAAAAAAAACCTCAGAGAGGAAATGACAAGTTTATCTCTGGAAAACTATGTGGGATCCTTTGTGGAATTTGACGGTAATTATATTTATACTTTGACCGGTGAAGAGATTAAGAATCTTTTTGAATCTGCAGTTTCAGATTTTCATAATTTCGATGATAATGCATTACAGAAAAAAATAAATAATATAAATATGTCCAATGCGTCAAATGATCTAAAAGGAAAAATTGCTATATTAGAAAAACTGATTCAGAAACCGACCTTTCTCACTATGAAAACCAATTACGAATATAGGGATGTTATGAGAGATCCCCTTTTATACAATAATTGTTTTGTCCTATGGAGAGGGAAAGTTACAAATGTATCAGTCGGTTCCGAAAAGATAAGCTTAGATTTTCTCGTGGGTTATGAAAATGAAACAGTTCTTCAGGGGATTATTTATACAGAAATTCCTTTTGAAGTATCAATAAACCAATCAGTTCCCATTGAAATACTCGGAAAAATCATAAATAGAAATGGTAAATTTATATTACTCGCCAACTCATTACGACCTATAATCGATT
Source organism: Spirochaetaceae bacterium (assembly GCA_016744925.1). Lineage (GTDB taxonomy): Bacteria > Spirochaetota > Spirochaetia > DSM-2461 > DSM-2461 > Spirochaeta_F. Next base: position 6,342 of record JADGDJ010000229.1, on the reverse strand, counting down.
GACTTACAATAATAATAGACTAAACATCCGTTAAGGTGTAAAATTAGCTTGCTCATCAATGTGGATACCTTTATTATCAATATGAAGTGCCAATTATAAATAAACTGTATTTCAAACTGGGAGGCATTATGGCCAAAAAATTAGTAGAACAAATAAAAAACATTTCAGATAATGAAGGTAAAAGTAAAGCAATTGAAGCTGTCAGACTTCAAATTGATAAAGAATATGGTAAGGGATCCCTGATGAAAATGGGAGATAAGTTGGATATGGAGATAGAAACTGTACCCTCCGGCTCTATTCTTCTCGATGAAGCCCTGGGTGTAGGTGGATATCCCAAAGGGAGAATTATAGAGATTTACGGTCCTGAATCATCCGGTAAGACAACTTTAGCTCTCCACGCAATTGCAGAAGCGCAAAAAGCCGGCGGTATTGCTGCTTTTATCGATGCGGAACATGCCCTTGATCCTGTCTATGCCAAAAACCTGGGCGTCGATATTGATGAATTGTGGATTTCTCAACCGGATACAGGTGAGCAGGCTTTGGAAATTGTCGAATCTCTCGTTCGCTCAGGATCTGTAAGTATCATTGTTGTAGACTCTGTTGCCGCATTGACTCCCAGAGCTGAAATTGAAGGAGATATGGGAGATTCTCACGTGGGACTTCAGGCTAGACTGATGAGTCAGGCTTTAAGGAAACTCACTTCTATTATTTCCAAGTCAAGTGCCAGTCTTATTTTCATCAATCAGATACGAATGAAGATCGGCGTTATGTTTGGTAATCCCGAAACTACAACTGGTGGAAATGCTTTAAAATTTTATTCGTCACTTCGCATAGAAGTACGAAAGATTGAGACCATGTCCAAAGGTACAGAAGATGCCACTGGTAATAGAGTACGTGTTAAAATAGTTAAAAATAAAGTAGCACCCCCATTTCGGAAAGTTGAGTTGGAGATTATTTTCGGTAAGGGATTATCCGGTGCAGCCAGTTTAATTGACGGTGGACTTAAATATAATCTTCTTGAAAAAAGCGGAAGCTGGTATTCGTATAATGGTGATCGAATTGGACAGGGGCGTGAAAATGTTAAGCAATACTTTACAGATAACCCTGAAGTGTATACAGCCTTGGAAGATAAGCTGCGAAGCATTATGTTTCCTCCCAAAACTCCTACGGAAAAAGTAGTTAAAAAAACGACTAAAAAATCAGTCGTAAAGCCTGTTGTTGAAGACCTTAATATAGATGACTGAAGTCTATATCGGGATTGGCGGTAATCTCGGAGAGAGAAGGGAGAATATAAAAAATGCCATTCTTTCTCTTTCTGATTTCATTGTTGATTTACAGTGCTCGGATTTTTATAGAACTGATCCTATGGATTATCTTGAGCAGGATTATTTTCTCAATGTTGTTGTTAAAGGAAAAACAAGTCTTTCTCCTTTAGAATTACTGGGAAAGACTCAAGTGATTGAGAGAAACGGGGGACGGGATAGGAAGAGTAAGATTCCTAAAGGTCCCCGTACTATAGATCTCGATATACTCCTTTATGGTAATGAAATCTATAATACTGAAGATCTGATTCTTCCACACCCTTCCATGAATATGAGGAAATTTGTATTGATTCCATTACTGGAATTAGACAGTACAGTTAAAGATCCGAATTCCGGATTACCTCTATATATTCATCTTGAAAAAATTGAAATGCAGGGTGTGTACTGTTGTTCTTTAAATAGCTATAATAATCTATTCTTATGATATAATTAAATTATTGAGGTGTCATGGAGCAAGTTAGCGAAAATAAACATAAATACAAGCTGGATCATTTTGAGGGTCCACTTGATTTACTTCTCTTTTTAATCAAAAAAAATGAAGTCAATATTTATGAAATTCCCATACACGAAATTACAGAACAATATGTTGAATATATCAAGTATGCCGCCAAAATCGATTTGGAGAATATCACAGAATTTTATGTGATGGCTTCGACTCTTCTCTATATTAAATCCAGACTTTTATTGCCTGTGGAGATAAACCTCGACGATGAAGTAGATGATCCACGGCAGGAACTTGTCGCAAAATTAATTGATTATCAAAAATATAAAAAACTCTCTCAATTGATGTCTGAAAAGGAAAAGAAATCAGAATGGGTTCTCGAGAGAAAAAAAGTTCAGAAAATTTTACCTTTTTCCGATGAAGATAAGTTGTGGGAAGAGATCGAAGTTTGGGATTTGTTGAAAAGCTTTTCACATGTTATGAAAAATTTTAATTCAGAAAGAATCGTCAACTTGTACGAAGAGGTTTCTGTAAATGAGAAAATTACTCTTATCAATGAATACCTCGATAAAAGAACTGAGTTTTATTTCAATGAGTTAATTACCAATCCCGATTCAATTATGGAAGTAATTTGTTCGTTTCTAGCTATCCTGGAGATGGCAAAAAGCAGTAATATTGCATTTTTCCAGAATCGGTTATTTGGAGATATAAAAATTACCAGATACTCTGAGGAAAGAACAATTGGAACTGAGTAAAGAAGTCGGCATTATTGAAGCCATTTTATTTTTAGAAAATGATCCCATAAATATTAAAATGATCTCGAGTATCAGTGATCTAGCTGAAAATATCGTAGAAGTCGCTATTCAACAAATCATTGAGCGTGGCAAAGCTGATAATGTAGGGGTTGAACTAATTGAGATAAGTGGAGGATATACCTTTTCTCCAAAAGAAGAATTCTGGGGAATTCTAAAAGATCACTATGGGAAAAAAAATGAAGACAAATTATCCAAAGCCGCTATGGAAACTTTATCCATAATAGCTTATTCTCAGCCTCTTACTAAAACAGAAGTGGAAAATATCCGCGGAGTTTCAGCGGATAATATGATCAGGATGCTCGTTAAAAAAGGTTTTGTGAAAGAGGTCGGAAAAAAAGATGTCCCCGGTAAACCCCTCTTATTTGGAACGACTAAAGATTTTCTAAAAGTCTTCAGATTGAATAGTATTGCCGATTTACCGAAGCTGGAAGAGCAGGATAGGGATAGGTTTGAATTAAATGGATAATAAAGAAATGCGTTTGCAGCTCTATATGGCACGATGCGGAGTGGCATCTAGAAGAAAATGTGAAGATATCATCTCTCAGGGAAGAGTCAGTGTTAATGGCAAAATAATCATGACACCGGGAACAAAGGTTACAGAAGAAGATTCTGTTAAGATGGATAATCGCCTTATTAGGCCGGCAAAAAAGAAAATTTATCTGGTATTACATAAACCTTCAAAATTTTTATGTTCAACTGAAGATCCCGATGGAAGATCTCTCGCTATCGATCTTATTTCACCCGCTATTAAGCAGAGGGTTTATAATGTGGGTCGTCTGGACTATTTGACTTCAGGATTGATTTTTTTTACAAATGATGGAGACTTCGCTAAAAAAATTACACATCCTTCATCTCATGTCGAAAAAGAATATGTAGTCACTACGAAGAAAGAGATCCCTCTGGAATTAATGGAAAATTTCAAGAAAGGTATTTACGTTGGTGATGAATTTTTCAAACTGAAAAGCTATAAACTCAATGGATCGAACTCTGTGAATATCGTTCTGGAAGAGGGTAAAAATCGCGAACTGCGAAAAGTATTTCAGTCTAAAAATATAAATGTTAAAAAAGTGCACCGCATTCGAATCGGTGGAGTTAAGCTTACCGGATTGAACTCCGGACATTTTAGAAACTTGACAGAACGTGAAATTAGATCACTTCAGAAGGACAGCAATTCTGCTGCAGATAAAAATAAAAGAAAGTTTACCAGTAAACAGAGGAAATAATGATCGTAGCCATAGATGGTCCGGCTGGAGTTGGGAAGAGTACTATCTCCGGACAAATCGCCAGGGATAATGATTTTTTCAATTTAAATTCCGGAAATTTTTATAGAGCAATTACTCTATTTATATTAGAAAACTTTATAAATCGTGAAGATGATAAAGAGCTGGAGAAAGCAGCCAGGTCTTGTTCGCTGGAAATAAAAAACGGTCGTCTGTATCTCAACGATCTAGATGTAGAAGAGAGACTTCATACAGACAGTATCGATGCCTGTGTCGCTCAAATTTCTGCGGTTGTTTCAATTCGTCACATAGTCAATGAGAACCTCGGATCTATAGGGAAAACTATAAACTTAGTGGCTGAAGGTCGGGATATGACCACAGTTGTATTTCCCCATGCTGAAGTTAAAATCTTTCTCGATGCCTCACCTGAGATCAGGGCTAAACGTCGAAAAGATCAGGGCACCAGTAATCAGTCTTTAGATGAAATTATTGAAAGTATAAAAGCTCGAGATATGATCGATAGAAATAAAAAGGAAGGAAGTCTCATAATTGCTGATGACGCATTATATTTGGACACTTCTGACTTGACCATTGAAGAAGTATGTGAGAAAGTAACAGAGAAAATTAAAGACAATCGTTTAAGAAGTCAGGAGAACGGTACAATTATGGCAGAGATGGACGCAAAAACATTAGACAGCAACCAACAGGAACTACAGGAACAATACCTGAAGGGACTAGATAGTCTCGAAGAAGGACAGCTCGTTGACGGGGATGTCATACAGGTAGATTCCGATTATGTTTATATTGATATTGGTTACAAATCTGAAGGAAAAATCCCAGTTGAGGATTTCTCAGAAGTCCCTTCAACAGGAGACACAATCAGTGTTGTTCTTGTTAAAAAAGAGGGCAAAAACGGCGAAATAGTCGTTTCCAAGAAAAAAGCTGATTCCAAGGTTATCTGGAAAAAACTCAAAGATGCATTTCAGGAAAAAACTCCTGTTGATGGTAAAACCGTTAAAAGCATTAAGGGTGGTTTTGAGGTAGATTTCGGAACAGAATTCAAAGCATTTATTCCAATATCTAAAGTGGATATATCCCGAGTGGAGAATCCCGAAGAATACATTGGTCTCGAAAGCAAATTTTTAATTGAAAGACTCTATAACGAAAAACGAGTTAATATTGTTGTTTCAAGAAGAGAATGGCTGGAGAAAGAGACTGAAGCAAAGAGAAAAGAATTCTTTGAAAATGTAAACATTAATGATGAGGTTACTGGTACTGTTAAGAGTTTTACTTCATTCGGTGCATTTATTGACCTTGGTGGTTTTGACGGTCTTCTTCATATCAATGATATGAGTTGGGGACATGTTACGAGACCCAAAGACTTTGTTAAAAAAGATCAGGAGATCAAACTGAAAGTTATCAGACTGGATCCTGAAGAAAATAAAATTAATCTATCCCTTAAACACTTCACAGAAGATCCATGGTCTACTTTCGAGAGTAGATATAATGTGGAAGATATCGTAAAAGGGAATGTAACCAAGCTTACTGACTTTGGTGCTTTCGTAGAGATTGAAGAGGGGATCGAAGGTCTCGTTCATATCTCTGAATTATCCTGGGTAAAAAGAATTAAACATCCACAGGAAGTTCTTTCAATCGGAGATGAGTGTGAAGTGATGATACTTGGATATGATGTACAGCAGGGAAGAATCTCTCTGGGCATCAAGCAGGTACTGCCCAATCCATGGGATTCAATCATAGAACAGTATCCTTTAGGAAAAATTGTCAAGAAAACTGTTAAGAAAATTACCAATGCCGGTGCATTTATTGAGTTGGAAGAAGGTATCGATGGATTTCTTCATGCTGATGATATTTCCTGGACAAAGAGAATCAAAAATATCTCCTCTGTACTGAAAGAAGGTGAAGAGGTCGAAGTTGTGATTGTCGGTGTTGACCCCGAAATGAGAAGAATATCTCTCGGTGTTAAACAGTTGTCAGAAGATCCATGGTGTACACTGGAAAATGCTTATCCTAGAGGTAGCGTTATCGACGGTGAAATAACTAATAAAACTGATTTCGGTCTTTTTGTAAAAGTTAGCGGTGATATTGAGGGGCTTATTCATAAAAATAATCTCACAGTACACAAAGACGATGATCCTGAAGTCGAATTGGCTAAATATAATGTCGGTGATAAAATCAAAGCTGCCGTTACTGAGATCAATCCGGAAAGACAGAGATTATCTCTATCTATTAAAGAATTAAAACTTAAAGAACAGAAAGCTGAAATATCCAAGTATATGCATGAAGAAGAAGATGATTCTACATTTACTCTTGGAGATCTGCTTAATAAAGATTAAGGTTTAATAACTACTGATGATAAAAGATCAGATAGATTTAAAGAGATTTAACACTTTAATTGAGATTAATAGTTATATTAATTCCAATTATACAGATGTTAAATCTCTTTTAACTCAAATCCTTGAATCGGCTAGTAAATTGACAGGGGGAGATGCTTCATCTCTCCTTTTAGTTGATAGAGAAGCCGA
>JADGDJ010000228.1 GCA_016744925.1 Spirochaetaceae bacterium | reverse complement strand
ATCTGTAGCTGTGTCACAGGCGTGAAGAGAATATACAAGATCAGGAGTTACCTGAGGAGTATAAGTTGTAATATCGGCACAGATAAATTTCATATTGGAAAAGCCCAGGGAGAAAGCAGTCTCTTCAGCTCTATTGATCACATTGCGATTATAATCGATACAGATAAAATTGATTTTTTTATCACTGAAAATATAATTGAGATAAAAACTTAGGTAACAGCTACCTGCACCGCAATCAATAAATGTCAGAGTTCTTTTTTTTGACATTTTCTTTAAAAGAGCCTCTACCTGCTTTCCGAACTCCTTAATTTGAGAGTGTTTTTTCTCCCTCTCTTTATAGAATTCATTTTTCTCATTCTTGAGTTTTATTTTTATCAAAAACCTGTCATAGTCCTGCAGATTTTGTATCGGGATGTTCATAAGTAATCCTATTCATGTTAGGCGATCATTCAAACAGCAGAAAATGATCTGGTTGAAAACGATTTCCCCCTGAGGATATAAGTTAAAGAATGTTAAATTTAATAAAAGATTGGATAGAAAAAGGCCTATACAATAAAGATTAGAAATTACAACATCACCCAACTGTCCTTATAGGGAACAGTAAATTTGAGTTTTTACTAATGTCGTTCTAATCAATATCCCGTGTCAGTTTAATAGTTATAACCGCCGGGCAGGCGCCTCCGCTAAGAATAAATTGCTGTTATTAGACTCTTTTATCATATATTTTTTTATTTGTCAAAAGAACTATCTCCAGAAGTTATCAGAATTCTTGACTGACTGTCATTTTTGAATGCATAATTGCTTATTCAGACATTTTGGATTAGGAGCCTTTTTCATGTTTTACCGAAGAAAAGACGGGAAGTTAATCGATAAAGAGATTGCCACCTACAATCGTATGATCCCCTATCTTATGCGCAGCAGAAATGAGTCCATTATAACTTTGAAAGAGTCTCTTGTTATGGATAATACTCTGAAATTCATAAGAGAGCAGCGCGATATAGAGGGTAAGAAGCAGTACAACTATTTCGAGATTCTCATAGCCGCTCTCATGAAAACTCTTGAAGAGTACCCTCATATGAACAGGTTCATTATGGGCAGGCATTATTACCAGAGAAATGAGCGAAGCTGCGCTTTTGTTATCAAAACCAAATTTTCCGTAGAGGATCCCGAGAAAAATGTCATAATCCGCGTTTCACCGGGCGATGGGCTTCCCGAAATATCCCGAAAGATCAAGGACTTGGTTGAATTGGGAAAAAATACCGAAGTAGACGATCAGGATAAAGCTATGAAAATTCTTTTCAGTCTTCCCACATGGATGGTTGATATTGTGACCGGGGCGATTAAAAAACTGGATCAAAGGGGTTTACTACCTCTATCCATGACTGATCTTGACGCTCTTCACGTCTCTGTATTTATGGCTAATCTGGGAAGTATCGGCTTAAATGATGCCCCGGCTCACCACCTCTTTGAGTGGGGAAACTGCTCGCTCTTCATCACAACGAGCAGAATAAAAAAAGATCAGGTGATCGATCGTTTGGGCAATGTCTCTATCAGAGATGTTATGAATGTCTGTTTTTCCATCGACGAGAGAATATCTGAAGGCTACTATTATTCTCAGGTTATCAAAAGATTCAGGCAACTGGTGGAGAACCCCCAGCTTCTTTTACATTCTTCTTAAGAAATATTTAAGAATTGCTTAATAGCCCTTTAATCTCTCTCCTGTATATTTTCTGTAATACGAATAATAAAGGAGATCTTTGAAAAGGTTTGGGGAGTCGGCTACAGATTCCCCGTTTAATAGTGAATTCGAGTCCTCTCCAGAATAGTATGTATCTCTGAATTGTGATATTTTGGATCTCATGAAATCATTTTCCAAACTCACCCTGTCCAAAGCTATGCTGGACAACCTAAAAACACTCAAATACGATACGATGACTCCCATACAGGAAAAAAGTATACCCCCTATATTAGCCGGTTCAGATATTCTGGCTCAAGCGAAAACCGGTAGCGGTAAAACAGCCGCCTTCGGTATTGGACTGCTTGAAAACCTCGATGTGAAACACTTCAGAATCCAGGCTCTTGTTCTCTGCCCCACAAGGGAACTGGCAGAACAGGTTACAGGAGAATTAAGAAGAATTGCCAAGTTTCAGCACAATATTAAAATGGTCAAATTAACCGGAGGAATGCCGGTCAGAAAACAGGAACACTCACTCAGCCATGAAGCGCATATTGTCGTGGGAACACCGGGGCGTGTATTAAAGCTGCTCGAAAGAGGTTCTCTCAAATTGAAAGATTTGAAAATGATCGTCCTCGACGAAGCGGATCGAATGCTCGATATGGGATTTATTGACCAGATCGGAGATATCTTTCGATACGCTCCTGAGAAAAGACAGGTATTATTCTTTTCCGCTACTTTCCCCGATGAGATAAAAAAACTCAGCCGTTCCATTCTAGAAAGCCCTGTAGAGGTGTCTATAGATACAGAACATGAGCAGAAAGTTATTTCCCAGCGTTTCTACAATGTTCAGTCCAAAGACAAATGCCAGTCTGTCCTAACTCTTTTGACAAAATACCAACCGGCCAATGCCTTGATATTCTGCAATACAAAAGATGGCTGCCGCAAAGTGGAAAAAGAATTATCCGCAGAGAATCTGCACTCTTTAGCTCTTCATGGAGATCTGGAACAAAAAGAGAGAACAGAAGTCCTCATCAGGTTCACAAACGGGAGCAGCAATATCCTGGTGGCAACAGATGTGGCGGCCAGGGGACTGGACATCAGTGATCTGGGAGCTGTCATAAACTACGACCTGCCTTTTGAAACTGAAACCTATGTTCACAGAATTGGCCGTACGGGAAGAGCTGGGCGAGAGGGTTTGGCCCTCTCTCTTTTATCCCCCAAAGAAGACTTTAGACTCGATCAGATCAATGAAGTCATGAAAGCGGAATTTACATCTGAAAAACTCAATTTAGATAGTTCTGAAAAACACTATAACGACCCCGCGATGATCACACTTTCCATCAACGGTGGAAGAAAAAATAAAATAAGTGCCGGAGATATTCTGGGAGCACTGACTTCTCCCGGCGGAATAAAAGGGAGCGAAGTAGGGAAGATAGACCGACTGGATTATCTCACCTTTGTAGCAGTTAAACGAGATGCTGCCGAGAGAGCTCTTAAGATTCTCGAGACGGAACAGGTTAAGGGACGCCGATTCAAGGCAATTATAAACGACTGACTTCTAAAAGGGGATATTACATCCCCTTTTCCAACCTCTCTATAAGAAACTCTGATGAGCCCAAAGCTTTCATTTTATTCTGAACTGAGGCTATGTCGTATTCGGTTCTGTAAAACTGGACCTCTTTTTTCGATGTGTCCAATGTTGCCCAGGCTGCCCTGGGATCATGATCTCTCGGCTGACCTACGCTTCCAGGGTTGATGAGAATTCGTTTTTTCCTGAAATTCACAGGCTGTCCCTCATCCGGTTTTATCCACGAGACATCATTATCCTTTTGCAGAAAACATCCCTGTCGGTGAGTGTGTCCGAAAAGTCCGCATTTCCCCTTAAACAAGGTAAAATTTTTTACGGCATCTTTCTCTTGAAGGATGTAGTCGATTTCGGGATTGATAAAACTACCGTGTACAAGGGAAACCCCTTTTCGGGTCTGTGTGAGCGGTATGGACTTCATTGTTTCGATAAATTCTTTACTAACTGAAGCTCCTGATATGATAAGAGCCTGCAGAGCCTGCTGGGAGAATTGACTTCTCTGTAAGAGCCCCGCATAGTACAAATCGTGATTACCCGGAATAATGACTGTTTTATGAGTCTTCAAAAGTTGAAAACATCTCTCTGTCTCAGGGCCGTATCCACCGAGATCCCCTAAAAACCACAACTCTTTCCATGGAATCTTGCCTGCATGACTCAGAACAGCTTCTAAAGCATCAAAGTTGCCATGAATATCTGATAAAACCAGAACTTTCAAAATCCGTCCCCTTTATTCACATGATTCGAATGTCTATATACTATAGTATAGTTATATGAGAGCAAACAGATTTGAAAAAATCTTTAATAATATGAATGAATATTTTTCCTCTGCCTGGATTCTACTCTCGGATACAACCATCTTTTTATCGAATAATACTAAGATTTTTCATCAGTTTGAAAATCAGTTAAGGGGCTTGAGAAGAAGATTGGAAATGCACAGTAAAGACCCCGAAGTGATCCGTGAAGTACGACTCGAAGTGGCAGAAATCCGAAAGATACTCAGGCTTCAGGGTTACAATCTGAAACTGGGTTCTCTCGACCTGAAATTGGAGGGGTTTCGAAATGATGACTCCATAGCCAGAGGATTTCAGAGATGCGTACTGTATCTTATGGAAGATGGTGACATTCTATATATGACGGGCTCAAACAATCATATGGATCTGGAAAGCGCGCTCGATTCGAGATTGATGGCTGTTGGTTACAGGCCGATCTCTCAGAAGCACTATCTCTGGTACAAATGGGCCAATAGAGTTCTGCTCCTATCGGGATCGGCGACAGAAACGGCTGAAGATTTTGAAGAATTTAAAATCTTTGCCCGGAACAACAAAACACTTATTTTGAAAAAGCTCAAAAAGTTGTAAAAAAATATTTGATCATTCCACTTAATATAGTTATTTTTCTATATATCTAAGGAGCACACATGAAAGACATAATAATCGTAGGATCTGGTCCTGCCGGACATACAGCATCAATTTATTCAGCCCGAGCCGATTTGAGCACTTTACTATTTGAAGGCTGGATGGCAGGAGGCGTTGCACCGGGCGGGCAGCTCACAACAACAACAGAAATTGAGAACTTCCCGGGATTCCCCGACGGAATATCAGGTCCTAAGCTTATGAGCGACATGAAAAAACATGCGGCCAATCAGGGTGTTGAATTTCTTATGGAGACAGTAGAATCGGTAGATCTGTCCAGGAGACCTTTCAAGGTGAAAACTTCTTCCAGAGAAGAGGAAGCTCAGGCCATTATTATAGCAACCGGAGCCACAGCCAAAAGAATGCATGTAGCCCATGAAGAAGAATTCTGGCAGAAAGGAATTTCCGCCTGTGCTGTATGCGACGGTGCTCTACCTCTATTCAGAGGCCAGCCTCTTGTCGTTATCGGTGGAGGAGACACAGCCATGGAAGAGGCTATGCATCTCTCCAAATTCGGCAGCAAGGTATATATTGTCCATAGGAGAGATGAATTGAGGGCTTCCAAAGCCATGCAGGAAAGAGTTCTGGCCAATGAGAAGATTGAAGTTCTCTGGAGCACCGTTCTCGTCGATGTAGGTGGATCCAATGCCCTTGAATACGTACTTCTTAAAGATGTGAAAACAGGAAAAGAGTTCAAACAGGAAGCCAAAGGAATGTTCTATGCCATAGGGCATACACCCAATACGGACTTTCTCGGCAGTCAGATCACCACCGATGATATGGGGTATATCGTTACAGAAAAAGGGACTACCAATACCAATATTCCCGGTGTATTTGCAGCGGGAGACGTACAGGACAAAATCTACAGGCAGGCTATCACTTCAGCTGGAACAGGCTGTATGGCAGCTCTCGACGCAGAAAAATATATTGTAGAAAATCCATTGTAAAAGACAAGAGGCTGAAAAGCCTCTTCTTTTATCGTGAGTAAGCCTGTCTAGAATCGATTAAACCAAGATTGTAGGCTTTGTTCACCAGAGCCCAATCATCATTTCTGGCAAAAAATAAAGTGCAGTAGTTTCTCTGTATCTGAGTTCCTTCAAAAAGGAACTCCTCGAGAACATTTATTCCTTCAGCCGTTTTTACCATCCCCAAATAAAAATCCACAGCTCTCGTAGTGGGAAGATCCACGTCTTTGTTGAGAAGAGAAATCACAAATCGGATATCACGCTCGGTACCTCTGAGGCACTTTTCTTTAATATCATTAAAGGTCTCATAATAAATCATCATGGGATTTGAATTTCCCGTTCTGAATTGAGAAAGTTTATCTTCGAGAGAATCTGCAAAAGAGAGTTCTTTTCCTCATCGCTCAGAGATGCACTCATCTGCTGAATTCGAAGATTATAACCCGGGATTATTCTATTGAGCAGATCCTCCCCTTTTTCAGTAAGCGTGAGAATTTTTCCCCTCCGATCGCCAACTGATGTTTTTTTGTGAATGAGTTCATCTTTTATGAGCTTTTCGATCATTTTTGTAATTGTCGGTTTGCTTCTACCCAGCTGGACTGCTAGTTTTGAAGGTTGTATGAGGGTTGCTTCCGATTCAAGGACCGAGAGAAGAATAGAAAAGCGCCCTTGAGAAATCCCGAAACCCGAAAGATAAGTCTCCAAATCATTCTGCAGCCACATTCCTCCCTGTAAGACACCGAGCATAGAGTAAAAGGTCAAATCGTCAAGTTTTCGGTATTTTGCCATATTGGTTAGCATGCTAACTTATTAAGTTAAATCCGTCAAGGATAGCTCTGGATAGTTACAAATTTTGCAATTAGGAAGTTTTGTATTATCTTCTAAGTATGAAATACACCATTTACTTAATTCTTTTTTTATTGCTCTTTTCTGGACTTTTCGCTCAGGGAAATCAATTTACAGTAGAGTCTGAAGAGTTGAACTTTAAGGTCGTAAAAATTATAGGAGGTCTCGATCACCCCTGGTCTATGGCTTTCCTGCCCCAATCACAGGACATCCTCATCACTGAGCGCTCAGGAAATCTCTTTTTACATTCTCAAAATGAACTGATCGAAGTGTTTGGTTTACCTCCCATTGCCGCCATAGGACAGGGTGGTCTTTTGGACATTGTCATCGACAGGAATTTCAGTAGCAATAAAACAGTCTACTTCACATTCTCTGAAAAAGAGTCAGGAGCTTACGGGACAGCTTTGGCTAAAGCCGTACTCAACGGACATAACCTGGAAAATGTTGAAGTTATTTTCAGAGCATCACCCAAAAGTTCCGGTGGCATCCATTTCGGATCACGGCTTCTCATAAACAACAATCAGATTTATATGACACTGGGAGAAAGAGGGGTTATGTCCAATGCACAGGATCTGACTCATCACGGGGGATCAGTAATCAGATTAAATACAGATGGAACTATTCCTGAAGATAATCCCTATGGCGCTATTTTCACATACGGACACAGGAATCCTCAGGGAATTGCCTTTAACGAGACAAGTGGAGAAATCTGGATCCACGAACACGGTCCCAAAGGGGGCGATGAAGTGAATATTCTCAAAGCAGGGGCAAATTACGGGTGGCCTTTGGTTACTTTCGGCATAAACTACAACGGCAGTATCATTTC
>JADGDJ010000019.1 GCA_016744925.1 Spirochaetaceae bacterium | reverse complement strand
ATCTCTCCCTTTGTGTTTCTCAATTATATACGGATTCTCCTTTGATTACAGTAAATCCCTCTCTATCGATAATATTAATTTGACAACTTATTAAATCAAATATAATATCTTATATAATAATAGCGTGGATACGTAATTGTTAGATGGCTATTAGCTCCTTTGGGAGTGGGAAAAATTTGGAGGTATATTTAATGAAAAAGTTATTGGCTGGATTATTTGTTCTGACTTTTGTCTCGGGAATGTTATTTTCCGGCGGACAGACAGAAGAGAGTAGTGGATCGGAAGAAGTAACGGAAATTGTTTACTGGCAGTATTTTTATGAAACTAAAAAAACTACTATTGACGAACTGATATCAATGTTTGAAGCAGAAAATCCTGATATCAAAGTCGTACATCAGACATTCCCTTATGAACAGTACGGAACAAAAGTGGCTGCATCTGTCCCTTCGGGATCAGGTCCAAATGTTATTAACTTGTATTATGGATGGTTGCCTACTTACATCGATTCTGATTATCTACAACCACTTCCTAATGACCGGTTCAATCCTTCTGACATCGAGTCAGAATTTTTTGATCTTGTAAAAGCAGCAAAAGTTGATGGCAGTTATTATGCACTTCCTACAGCTGTGAGATCTTTGGCTCTCTTCTGGAACAAGGATTTATTTTCTGAAGCCGGACTTGATCCTGAAACTCCCCCTGTTACAGTAGAGGAAATGCTGAGCATGGCTGCGGATATCGTAAAGATGGATGGTTCGGGTAACTATGAGCAAACAGGACTGACTCAGGAACTAAGAGGACAGGTACACCATTATCTGAGAGAAGTTCTTATCAGACAGTTTGGTGGACAACCCTATTCTGCAGATGGAAAAACAGTAACATATAACAATCAGGCGGGATATGATGCCTTTAAATTTCTTGTAGAAATGCAGACTGAAAGGCAATTGGGGATGCCCCAGTTTATGACTGATGATGTAACAGCTTTCAAATCCGGTAAAATGGGTATGACAATCGACGGTTCTTTTAGATTAGGAACTCTCGATAAAATTGAAGAGCTTAATTATGGTGTTGCAGAGCTTCCTTCTCTGAATGGCGTTCACAACAACTTCGCTTCATTCTGGGCTCACGGAATCACAAAATTCACTTCGGGAAAAGAACTGGAAGCATCTATGAAATTCCTGGAATACATCACTTCGGAAAAAGCAATGGAAATGTGGCTTGAAAACATCGGCGAATTGCCAGCGAGAAAAACTCTTGCCAATAAACCTGAATATGCGAATCATCCTAAATACGGTGCTTTTATCCGTGGTCTTGAGTATGCCAATGCAACCAACTTTATTGAAGAGAAGGGTCAGAGACAGGTCTGGATCGATGCTTATGATAATGTTCTTCTCAAAAATATGTCTATAGAAGAAGCTGTGGATATTGCTGCCGAGCAGGAACAGGCTATTCTTGATAAATACTATAATAACAAATAAATAAAAAGAATTCCGGCGGTATGGTATACTGTCGGAAAATCTTTTCGGGAATAGGTCCAATGACTCAAAAAAAAATCAAAAGAAAATCTGTAGAGCGCACTAAGCAGATTTGGGCGGCAGCCTTTCTTGTTTTACCGATCATTTTTTATGTGGGTATCCGTTTTTACCCCACATTTCAGGCTTTTATTTTATCATTTACCGATTGGGATATCATTTCGAGAAATAAAGAGTTTATCGGTCTCGAAAACTACAGGATGATTATGAAGGATCCGGTTTTTTGGAAAACTCTCGGGAATACGGGAAAATACATCCTCTTCGGTCTACCCATAAACCTTCTACTTGGTTTTTCTCTCGCGTATACCATCAACAATGTAACCGGCAAAATGCATGATTTCTTTAAAGCTGTGTATTTTATTCCCTATATAACGTCTATGGTTGCTATTGCATGGGTTTTCAGATGGTTGCTGCAACCGGCTCCCATCGGAGTGATTAATAAAATACTCATTCTATTAGGTCTTCCAACTCAACAGTTTCTTTTGTCTCTGACTCAGGCTCTCCCTTCAATCCTTACAACTACAATCTGGCAGGGATTGGGATTTCAGATGATCATATTTCTAGCGGGATTAAAGGCCATACCCCTTCAGTATTATGAAGCGGCTGTTGTTGACGGTGCTAACAATCGGAAACAGTTATTTTATATAACTCTTCCCCTTTTAAAGCCCACAATCGTATTTCTCATAGTCACCGGTTCTATCCGTTTTCTGAGAATCTTTACAGAAGTGTTAAATATGTCTTATCAGGGGGAAGGTGGACCGTTGAACTCGACCAAACCGCTGGTGCTGTATATTTACAATAAGGCATTCTATGAGTTTGAAATGGGATATGCTTCGGCTTTGACAGTCATCCTATTTTTCATAATTTTGATAGTGACCGTAATTCAATTGAGAGTGATGAAAGATGAAAAATAAAAACACGGCTTCTACCATACGGATCCTGATTCTGACCGTATTGGGTATTGCAATGCTATTCCCTTTTTTCTGGATGATAGGTACATCTTTCAAACAGGGGTCCGATGTATTTAATCTGTCAATTTTTCCAAAGAAAGCCAGTCTCGAAAATTACAGGAAACTTTTAAGCGGCAGCTATTTCCCCATGTGGTTTCTGAATTCGCTGATTGTGGGCGGAGTCGTAACCCTTTCGGTCCTGTTTTTTGATTCCCTTGTCGGTTTTGCTTTGAGCAAATATAAATTCCCCGGGATGAAAATTATTTTTTTACTGATCCTTTCGACCATGATGATCCCCACAGAGATGCTTGTTATCCCCTGGTACATCATGTCTTCGGAACTTCATTGGGTTGATACCTACTGGGGTGTCATGTTTCCCGGTCTTATGTCGGGTTTCGGAACTTTTCTCATGAGACAGTTCTTTATGGGTATCCCTGATGATCTGCTCGATGCGGGTAGAATAGATGGTTTGAATGAGTTTTACATTTGGTGGAAAATAGCCATGCCCCTGGTCAGGCCCGCTTTAGCCGCTTTGGCCATTTTCTCATTTATCGGAAACTGGAATGCCTTTCTATGGCCTCTCATTGTTTCCAATATGATCGACATGTACACACTGCCTGTTGGCCTTTCATTTTTTAACGGTGAATTCCAGAATCAGTGGGAGATGGTCATGACCGGAGCCACTGTGGCAACGATCCCCGTTTTGATAATCTATTTGATTTTTCAACGGCAGATAATAAACGGAATAGCCCTGACCGGTGTTAAGGGTTAATGAGGTAGATATGATACAAAATCTAAAAGTATATGATTCACATTGTCATTTTCCCAACAGTGGTGATTGGTTTCCCGATTATCAGTGGGGGAAGGCTACGGAGTTCGGAACAGAAGGCTCGCGCAATCACGGTGATATCTGGAGAAAGGCATATAATTTCCCCGAAGCGGATAAACCGCTTGATGATGATATGGCCATGGCGGATTTATGGCTTGATGATATGGACAGTAAAGGTCTCGATAAAATCGTCTTTGTTTCCGGAGGTGGTAATGAAAGACTATCGAAAATCATCTCCAGGCATCCCGGACGTTTTTACGGATACGCTCACCATCATCCCGACTCCCCTAATGCTGCAGAAGAGCTGGAAAAGGCTGTGGATATCTATGGTATGAAGGGATACAAAATCCTTGGTCCACTTGTAGATAGTCCTCTCTCTGATAAAAAGTACTATCCCTTGTGGGAGATCTGCCAGGAAAAAAATATTCCGGTCCTCATTCATTACGGATTACTCGGTGCGGCCGGCGGAGTAGCCGAAGCAGTCAATATCAGTCCTTTGAGCATTGCCGGAGCATCACTTGATTTTCCCAAAGTAAATTTTATAGTTCCCCATTTCGGCTGTACCCATATAGGTGATCTGCTGCAGCTCTGCTGGACAAGGCCCAATGTCTATGTGGATAGTTCCGGTTCAAACCAGTGGGTCAGATGGATGCCCTATAGACTTACACTGGAAGACGTGATCCGGAAATTTATTGAAACCGTTGGTCCCGGTAGAATCATGTTTTCAACCGATTCCAGCTGGATGCCCAGAGGTTTTGCCACGACATATCTGGACGAGCAGCATAAACTGTTCCGGTTCCTCGGTCTCTCTGAAGAGGATCTGACAAAGGTCTTTTCCGGAAATATTGCAAATCTTCTCAATCTCTGAATATGAAGAATATTGAAACTTTATCTTCTGAGACACTGCTTGGCCTCATAAAGTCGGAAATGCTTCTTACAGTGGGATGCACAGATCCTGCAGCCATTGCTTTAGGGGCAGCGGCAGCGGGATCCGTTCAGAATGGTCGATCTATCGAGAAAATAAAGATCTACCTCGACAAAAATATCTTGAAAAATGCCCAGTCTGTAATCATTCCCGGCACAGGAAAGAGCGGTATACCTCTTGCGGCGGCCCTGGGTGTTGTCAAAGGGAATATTGATGAGGGCGTTCTTATTTTTAATCATCTCAATACCGGACACATAGAAGAAGCGGAAAATATAATTAAAAAAATTCCCATTGATATTCAATGTAAATCCGGAGTCGATCATATTTATATTGAAGTTACGCTTTTTTTTAAACAGAACCAATCGACGACATCACTCATTGAATTCAGACATGATAATTTGATCTCTATACAGGATAATGGAGTTTCCATTTTTCGAAATCAAGATTTGAGCAGACCCGGACAATTTGAGAAGCCTGTCTATACAGTCCCGAGAATTCAGACCCTGATCGAACTAGTCCGATCATTAAGTGATGATGACCTGCAGTTTCTAAGCTCGGCCCGCGATACGAATACTCTCGTAGCTGATGCGGGATTGAATCTTAATCCCGGTGCCGGTATCGGACGCTGGCTGAAAGATTTATATGAAAACAATGATAGTGATGGATGGCCGTCTAAAATAATGAGAAGTCGCTATAAAGTTGCCGCTGCAACCGATTCGCGCATGGGTGGGATCGATATTCCCGTTATGGCCTGCGGTGGTTCTGGGAATCATGGTCTGACTTTTTTTATCACATTGAATGAGACCGTCAGCGGATCCGATTATAACAAGTGTGCCGCCCTGGGTATGGGGATTCTTCATTTTATTAAAGAGGCCACGGGCATATTAACACCCATGTGTGGTTGTGCCATGGCAGCCGGGATGGCCGCTTCTGCCGCTATTACGTATTCAAGAGGAGGTGACGAAAAGGCTATTCTGAGGTCCATGAACTTCGTTCTGGGATTTCTCGGCGGCATTGTCTGCGAAG
The DNA here is from genome assembly GCA_016744925.1 of Spirochaetaceae bacterium. Lineage (GTDB taxonomy): Bacteria > Spirochaetota > Spirochaetia > DSM-2461 > DSM-2461 > Spirochaeta_F. The sequence goes on along the minus strand of JADGDJ010000019.1, from coordinate 31,925 downwards.
GAGCTAAAAAAGAGTGTTCTCTCAAGACTTCACTCAGCTCCCAGGTAGCCATTGAATCGTCACTTCTGGCAATGGATCTCTGCAGGATAGATAGTGGTGCCGGGTTGTTTTCCGACTCCTTTAAGGGCTTGCTGAATAATCTGGAATCTGTCCATAAAAAAGGAATGAAGGGATTTGATGAAGTTATGGTGGAAATCCTTCTCAGGAAAGAATACAAAAAGGATAATTGCATATAAGACTTGATTTTAGATCGATAATCTGTTTGAGTATATTTTGCAACCGGGGAGAAAGGGAGAGTGATGCAGGACTTTTCAAATAAAGTAAATCTGAAAGATCTCAATGTAAAAAGAATCTACAATATTTTGAGAGAAAATAGTCAGATGACAAAATCTGAATTGGCTAGAGAATCCCATCTCAGTTTCGTTTCAGTTTCAAAAATATGCTCAAGTCTGGAAGAATCAGGGCTTGTGGAGGTCTCAGACAAAGGAGCCAGGACGGGAGGTCGTAAAGCTGCCCTGATAACATTTAAACCGGATTCTCTCTGGTCAATTGCAATCGATATCCACAGAACCGACCATATGGAAATGGGTATTCTTGATCTGAACAATAAGATTATTGATCGAAAAGGTTTTGAGATTCCCGAATCTGTTAACCTCGAAGAAATCCTTCATTTGATCGAAGAGGGAATTCGTATTCTCTCTCTTGAAGGAGCCCGTATAATTATCGGTATCTGTATAGGTATCTCTGCAGTGTATGATCCTAAGTCTTCGATTCTTCTACAATCGTCCAATTCAATTTTTGAGAGGGTTAACCTCGTTCGATATTTACAGGAAAAATTACCGGAACATCATTTCATCATTGAAAACGATGCAAATCTCGCTTCGCTATCACAGGCCGGATTACCCAGTCATGTCAACAATCAGTTATTTTTATTTTTCACTCAGGGAATAGGTCTCGGAATTATAATCAATGGTGAATTGTACCGGGGAACAAACGGTTTCGCCGGTGAACTGGGACACATCAAAGTTACAGGGTTTTCCAAGAGCTGTAAGTGCGGCGGAAACGGTTGTTTCCGGACTGTTGCAACTCTCTATTCTATAGCTGAAGACCTTGGGGAATTAAATCTTCTTAAAAAAATTAAGAACAAAAAGTATTCAGAACAGTTGCTGAACCGATACATGAACGAAGAACGTGATGTAGTCGATAGGGTGAATCTGACTATTGAAAAAATAGGTGAAGTACTGGCAGATCTTTTTGATTTATTTAATCCTGAAGAAATCATACTGGGGGGCAATATGACATCCATCCTCTCTCATCAGATAAGCAGTATTCGCAAAGGGTGTCGTCAGCTTTCCAATCTCGCTAGAGAGGTGGATATTCAGATCCGGGTTATGGATAAACCCTCCAATGATCTTGTTCTTCAGGGTGCCGGTGAAAGAGTTTTTCGCTATTGGTTTGATTTTGAGTTTTCTCCGGTCAGTTCAGAAGCTTAATTCTTCTCTCCATCTCCACAGACGCCTCCATATGTCTATTCCTCTGTTTCTGTATCTTTCCACGAAGATCGATTAGTTTTTTGTCGTAAATATTGTAGGCAGAATCCAATGCTGCAGGAGACGGGCCACCGAGAACAGTGCGTATTTCCACAAAATACTCCGGTGTAAGAAACTGCTTTAATTTTTCCTTATCATTTTTCATCTTCAAGCCTGTTTCTGATTCAAATGTCCTGGAAATCAAATCATCGGGAATCTGAGTCAGACTTATGTTATTGTCGGTACAGTACTTTGATACAACGGCGGCAATGCCGTGGGCCTGCTTAAAGTTTATTCCCTCAGTTCTCACAAGGCTGTCAGCCAGTTCAGTCGCCAGAAGACAGGAGCGGTCAATCATTTGACCGGGATTATCAGGATGGATTTTAATGACTTTGACTATTTCCGAAATCATGGGGATGGTTATTTTCATAATGTCAAAAATCTCATGAACATGCTCATGAAATTCAGTTTCAATATCGTCGATATCACCAAAGGGAGTATTTTTCATTGAATTTCCGGGAACATCACATAGTGATGAAATAGCGCTGAAGCGTGCCCTTAAATGCTCAAAAACAACAGCATTTCTCTTTTGAGGCATTATTGAGCTTTTTTGAACCCATGAATCGGGCACTATGATCTGCCCAATTTCCATTCTTGCCCAATCGAGCTGGTCCACCGAAAACTTACCAAGATGGACTGCCAGACTTTTTATAATGCCTAAGGAATTGAGCAGGTAATCAGCAGAAGCGATACCGCCATATGAGTTGATCACCGGTTCGATAAATCCCAATAATTGTGCTGTTGTTTCTCTATTGATTGGAAAGCCAGTTGTCGTAATAGCTGCTGAACCATAGGGGGAACAATCGACATATTGAAAATTGAACATCAACCGTTCCAGTTCCCTGATCAGAGATTCCAGGATAGCTCCAAGATAATGTCCATAGGTCGTGGGCTGTGCCGGCTGGCAATGAGTCCATGCCGTTATTATGCTTTTCCTGGTTTCTATCCCTTTTTCATAGAGGCTCTGAGCTAGAATCGACAGGTCTTCGATAATGGAAATCAGTTCATCTCTAAAAGCCATACGAAAAATTGTGTGTCCGAGATCATTTCTACTGCGGCCCGTGTGCAGTGCTCCAGCATCCTGGAGTCCTATTTCGTCGATCATTATTTTTTCTATAATGAAATAGAGATCTTCCTCTTCACCGGTGAAATCATCAAGATTCAAAGTCTTTAGCTTTTCATTCACTATCGATAGTGCCTTGAGAATATTCCGCGCTACATCTTTTGTTATAATTCCTGTTTCTGAGAGCATGATACAGTGAGCTTTATGGGCTTCCAGCATGTAATAGCTATGAGAACGCTTAAGTGATTTTTTAAATAACTCATTCATGAGATATTTTTTATATGGAGCTGCAGGAAACTTTTCGTTTTGCATGACTTTCCTCGTATTATTTACTGTTCAATAAGATATTTAACGTAATATTAAAACTACTTTAATAACATGTCAATAAGAAATAGTAAAGCTCGATAAAAGTGACTTAATGAAATGTCAAATTGATTCTATCGGTCGTTCATTGCGAATCCACGCAGAATATCCACCACTAAGGTTATAAGTATTTAAATAATCTTCAGTCCTCAGATAGACAGTAGCCATTGCGGACTGTACTGACCCATTGCAGATACAGATGATAGTTGAATCTTTTGAGGGAATCAGAAGATGAGCTTTTTCTACGAGATCATTTATCGCAACCTGAATACTGCCCTGTATATGACCTTTTTCCCAGAGTTCTTTTCCCCTTAAATCGATGAGAACAGGCTTTTCTCCCTTTGACAGTTGTTCTTCTAACCAGTCTCCCGGTTTCATTGCCATAGTATTGCCTAGAGTTTTCAGGACATCAGCCGGAGTCACTGGACATCTTCTCCACTGATTAGTATCAGCTCTTTTGAGTGAAGTAGAACATCGACCACTTTTTTTCTTCCGGAAATTAGTAGTCTCTGTATCGTTCCACGGGATACTCCCATGGCTTCTCCCGCCTCTATCTGACTTAACCCGTCATAATCACATAGACGAAGTGCTTCAAACTCATCGAGATTTAATACAGTCTTTTCCAATTCTCGTGCAGGGATCCCCGACGGTTTAAAATTCCTATTACCATCCAGTCTCCGGCAGTTTCTCTGTTTACATCTTCTTGGCATATCTACTCCAGAGCTATACTATATATGGTTTTTGGGTTTTTGTTAAACTGATAGTTCACAAACTTTGTGAGATTGTTCTTTTAACTTATGTTCGAATTGTCCTTCCGGTTTAGCTATTGCACCAGCAACATCGGCATTGGCGTATCCCGATTTACCCCAGCCGTAACAAAACCCCAGTTTTCTACCCGTCCCGGGACCTTTGTTCTCCGGACCCATTCCGTTACCTTTCATCTTATTCACCTCTCAGACTTTGACTCCATCGGATATTTTCCTGAGAAAATCTTCCCACCGGGCTTTTTCAAATAGTTTCTTTTCACTTAATGAAGGGATATTTTTTTCAGTAACTGCTTTTACAATATTTTTATGAAAAGGGAATCTCAATATTACCGAATGTCCCCTTCTATTGCTTTCCTGCTCTATCTGTTCACTTAAATCCAGAGATAGATCATATTTATTGATGACAACATACGTCTTTCCGGAAAATCTTTCACTGATATCCATCACTCTTTTCAAGTCGTGAAGTCCGGACAATGTGGGTTCTGTGACAATAAGGACTATGGAAGCACCAGTAATGGAAGAGATCACATTACATCCGATTCCGGGAGAACCATCGATAAGTACATTTGAACAACCTCTTTCAATGGCTACTTCTCTGGCTCTATTTCGCACTTCTGATACTAGTTTCCCGGACGTTTCCTCTCCCGGGACCAGCTTAGCATGAATCATAGGCCCGTAGGGTGTTTCACCTTCGTAGATATTTCCCACCACTACATCATGGAGAGACACCGCTTCAATCGGACAGACTAGTTCACACACCCCGCATCCTTCGCATTTCAAATGATTGACAATGAAAGCAGGACTAATGGCAATGAATTGGCAATGATTGATACAATTTCCGCAACCGCAGCATTTTTCTGAAAAAATAGTGGCTTTTTTTGTGCCGATAAACTCTCTTGTTCTGGTCAATCGGGGATGAAGAAGTATATGCAGATCCGGTGCATCGACATCGCAATCCGCCACTACTGTATTTTCGAGATAGGGGATTAAAGAAGCGGTAAGAGTCGTTTTTCCCGTTCCCCCTTTACCGGAGATTACAACGATTTCTTTAACATCCATGGATTCTCTCCCCAATAAAATGAATCTTGTTCCAAAGTGATTGAAAAATATCCTCGTACTTTGGATCGCATTCGACAATTAGTTTTCCAGTGGAATAAGCTTCCGCAATATCTCTGTCGAATGGGATTTCTCCGAGGATTTCCAAATTCTCTTCCCGGCAATAGTCGTAAACCTCTCTGTCTCCGAGCCAGGCTTTATTTATTATGACTGAAAAGGGAATCTTCATGGTTCTGAGCATCTCAACTACCATTTTCATATCACTGACACCAAAAGGAGTCGGTTCTGTGACAATCAGAGCATAATCGCAGTCCTCCACAGCTGCCACTGTTGAGCAGGCTGTACCGGGAGGAGAATCTATCAGTATCGAATGTTCTTCTCCGGTCATTTCCCTTATTTTATTAATTATGGGCACTCCCGAAAGTTCTCCGGTTTTCAATTCTCCATAGACCAGCTCTGTTCCAAATCGGCTCGTCCCACTGTAAATTTTCCCAATCTCCCGTTGCTTATATGTGATGGCATCATGTTGGCAGACCAGGGCACAACCTCTGCATGAGTGACAAATTTCTTTCATGGTTATTGTGGCAGAAGGTCCTGAAATTATGGCATTGTAATGACAGAACCTGGCACATTCCCCGCAATGGACGCATTTTTCTTCGTCTATGACAGGGTAGTCTTTAGCCACATCTTCATCCCCCTTTATTCGGGGATTCATAAAGATGTGGCTATTGGGTTCTTCTACATCACAGTCCAGCAGAATCGCATCTGAATTCAATGCGGCAAGGTTATTGGAGACAGTTGTTTTCCCCGTTCCACCTTTACCGCTCAATACTGCAATCTTCATCATTTATACCTTATGCAGCCCTTTGTTCCCCGGATCTTTAATCATCTCCAGAGAACCATTACCCCATGCCAGGACGGCAAGTTCAGGAGTTGTGTTTTCACCTTGTTTAAACGCGGGAATCTTGAATTTTTTAAGCGCGTCCAATGCCTGAGGCCCCACTTCAGGTGCTATGAGAAGTTCTGCTTTATTGTTGACCAGAAGCTGCACAGCTAATGCTCCCGCACCCCCTTTCGCTGTTTTAGCTTCATTGATGACAGAAACCATTTCAGATGTTATCGTATTGTAAAAAAGAAAGTAGGCAGCTCTTCCAAACCGCTCATCTACCGGTGATTCCATGGCATCGCCCGTACTGCATAACGCTATAATCATTTGTCCTCCAATTTTTCTAATTTTTTTTCTATAGATTCTAATCTGCCGATAATATTTCTATTATCAGAATTGAAACCCATTCCGCGTCCTCTTCCGAACCCGCGACCCATCCCGGGTCCTATGCCTCCACGGCGGCCCATACCAGGTCCATTCCCTCTTCTCATCCCCTGGGGGGCTTCATTGCTTTCATAACCCGGTCTGTCATACTCATTGCAATATCCCAGTCCTCTACCTGTTTTTGGTCCTCTATTCTCGGGACCCTGTTTGTTACCCTGCATAACAATACCTCCTGTTATACTTTGTCTATTCAGCGCTATTTCAGTTCATAAAAACCGAAACTATCATTATCTTTAAATATGCATATGCACGCTAAATATACATACCCTGATTGTTATTGTCAACAGTTTTAGCAAATTTAAATATGTATATGCACATAATAATGGACAGGTCAGTGAAATAATGTTCTACTGTAAAGAACTTGATAGAAAGGAGTTGTTATGAAAGTAGCCATTATTGTATGTGATAGATATAAAAACTGCGCAGGAGGGAAATGCTTTCGAGCTTTGGAGAATAGGGAAGGGGCGTTTGATATTTATGATGCCACAACACCTCTTGAAATTGCCGGATATACAAGCTGTGGCGGTTGTCCCGGTGGTAATATAGAATATACCCCTGAAGAGATGAAAAAAAACGGTGTGGAAGCCATACATTTTGCAACAGGTTTTCTTGTCGGTTATCCCCCTTGTCCCCATATCTCAATCTTCAAGAATTATATCGAATCCCGTTTTGATATTCCTGTTATAACGGGAACTCATCCCATCCCGCAGAAATATTTTATCGAACATAAAAAATTAAAAACCTGGAATAGCGCCGAGTGGGAAAAATTTATATCACCCGTCCTTTGTAATGAAGTCATCAGAAAAAAATATGATTGATATATAGATAACAGAAGAGGGTTTAATCCCTCTTTCTGTCGTTTAATGATGTGTGTGTTCGCAAACGGAACCGGTAGAGGCGAGATCGCCGCCGACATAAGTTTTAAGCATTTCATCGATTGTACCTTTGGCACCGAGAATAACTTCAATATTCTGTTCTTTAAATAAATTGACAGCCATTCCTCCCATACCGCCGGTAATAATGGCTGTTGCTCCATTTTCCCCGACAAATTTAGGGATAACACCCGGTTCGTGGGGAGGTGGTGTCAGATATTCTGTCGATAGGATTTTTCCCTCTTTTACATTGGCAAAGGCGAATTCTTTAGCATGTCCGAAATGCTCTTCAACCTGGTTTCTGTCATTGGTGGGAAAAGCGACTCTCATATCAAAATCTTCCATAGTATACTCCTTAATCTTTTGGTGTGCATATGCACTAATAATGTAATATGATTTTATTTAAAGGTCAACAGCAATCAGTCCTTTAATAAAAGGATATGCCATCCAAAGACTGAAAAGAAATAAAAAGATAAAACTTCCCAATTCCAGAATCGTTGAAAATCGACGAATGAGTTTTTCTTCTTTTTTTAAAAAAGAGAATATCCCCTCTCTGCCAAAATATGCGAGATAGGCAGCCAGAGAAATGGTCACTCCCATACCCAGTGAAAGAGAGAGAACTGCCAATATCCCCGTGGAGAGAACCTCCATAGCTGCTGAAAAAGTCATTATCATAATGACTCCCGGGCAGGGGAAGAAGCTGGAGAAAAGAAGAGTGGAGTATATTCCCCGGGAAGTCTCCTTCTCATAATATACTTTTTGATTTTGAAAAATTTCTCTTACAGCAGCAGCGATAAAAAAAAGTGAAATACAAAGAAGAAGCATATAACTTATTCCCTCCATGTAGATGCTCACTCTGTTGATCCTTGTCGCTAATATGTGATTAAACAGATATTGAAATAGTAAAACTAATAATAATGCTGTTCCCCCGTGAGCCGCTGAGGAAAGACCCGATGCCAGAAGGGGCTCATACCAACGGGTTTTACGCGCCAGAAAGAGGGAAAATATAACGGTTTTTCTGTGTCCCGGTCCGGCAGCATGTAAAATCCCATAGAGAAAGGAGAATCCTATGACTCCCCAAAGCATGCTGGTATTGCCACTTTTTTTTATCTCTTTCATTCTATTGCCGATAAGTTCTCTGAATTCCAGTTGTTTTTCAATCCAGAAACCACCGGAAGAGGGGGGGCGTACGGTAGGTATGGCATTTTCACCCGCTCCGCCGAGGAATGGGTTTGAATATAGAGGTAAAAGTATGAGCGTAAGAAGAATTATCACGAGTAAAACACTTTTTCTTTCAGTAGACAAAATGGATCTCCTTGGGATAATAGGTTTGAAGTCCCGTTTCCCATCTGTCATAAGTTGTGTTATCAGTCGGTAGAGCAAAGGGATTGTAATAGACGGGATATTCGGTATTTTCTTCTATGACATATTGAGTCTTTACCTGCTGCTCACTGTGGACTTTTACGGGAGTTTCTTCTGTATAATAAATGGCGCAGTAAAAAGTTCTGTCATAAACAGAAATATACAACTCCCTTTCTTCCCTTTTTTTCAGATTTATATAAAAGCGGTATGTGATGATATCATCTTCAGCCGATACAGAAAAATCACTCACAACTTCTGGGGATGTCCTCCCGTTTTTATCGCGAATACTGATTAAAAAACCGTAATTTTTCATATAGATGAAGGCATTATTATAGATTTTATCGGTTTCTTCAGCATTAAATTCACCACTTCCATCGACGTCAAATTCAGAGATCAGACCGATTGAAAAATACTGATCAAAACTGTAATTAACCCATAATCCCACAGGATCGTTCTCTTCAAAATCGAACTCGCAACTCGCATATATTGCCATATGGGGGTGGGAATAGGCTGTAGTGGTCACAAAGAGGCAGAAAAGAATAGTTGATACAATTATTTTTATAGACATACAACTTTTCTACCGCAGATAAAAATTTCTGTCAAGAGTGCATATGCACGTTTATTGTTAAGCCTGTTTCAGAATCGGAAAAAGACTTCCCCAGGCTTCTGCAAAAAATTTTCAGGGCTTTTTCCCCGGTGCAATGACCACCAATAGTGTGATGTATGTTCAGGTTTTTTAAAAATTTTATAGAAGATTCTATACGGTCGTCAGAACTGTTTTTGAGGTGAAATCCTCCTGCCAGAGTTACGAACTCAGGAGTTTCATAATGTGAACTGATATAATTTATGGTATTCTGAATCCCCGAATGACAACAACCACACAGAACTGTCAGTCCTCTGATTCCTTCTAACCACAGCGATAGATCGTCTTTAATGATGTCGGGAATCTTCATCCCGCGATCGAGATAAAAATTTCCCCCCGTATCTTCCAGCTGGTGCTCTCTGGGAACAAATCCAGTAATGTATATGCCATCAGTTATTTTTGTTCTGCCGGTGCACCAGTGAATCTTATTAAACGGGAGACCCCGGATCGCATCTCTGTCCATTTCAGTCAAACCCACATATTTAAGAGGCTGTCCCTCATGATAGGAATAGCGTTTCTGCAGACAATCGGGATGTGCAAAAAATTCAATTTGTGGATTATCCGTTATGAGAGCGGCAATATTTCCACTGTGATCGTAATGACCATGACTCAAGATCAGAATATCGAGTTCTGTCAGAGAAATATTCAGTATTTCAGCATTAGTAAAGAGAGCTTGACCCTGACCTGTGTCGAAAAGAATCCGTTTTCCGCCGGATTCTATTAGTGCGGCGAATCCATGTTCAGAAATCAAAGGGGATTCTGCTTTGTTATCTACTATTATTTTTATTTTGCATAAAGATGTCCCTGCCATTATTCACTCCTGTCGTACCGTCCGAGTAGATCAATTCGACCATATTCCGCCTCTTGCCCATCCCTGTGGTATAGATCCCCCGGGGAATGTTGTCGTGTTATTCCTGATTCATCTCATCTACGGTCCCGCCGTAATAAATTCTGTCTAATTCTACTGAAAGTGCGGTTTCTCCATCGTGAAATGCTCTCAATATCATCTGATCCTCTATTCTGTGAAGAATAACCTGAAACCTCCTGAGAGAAAAGAATAAACTTCATAGATTCTTTTAACGGTTCTATTTAAAAACAATCTCAAAACTGATATAAAATGATCATGAATATCCAGATAATAGGGACAAAGAAATGTTCCGATACCAAAAAAGCGCAGCGGTTTTTTAAAGAGCGTTCTGTAAAATTTCATTTTCTTGATTTAAATGAGAAACCCCTGAGCAAAGGGGAACTCACAAAGATAACTGCCAAAATCGGCAAAGACAATATAATCGACACTGAATCCAAAGAATACAAAAAGAAAGGTTTAGCCTGGATGGATTTTGATCCTGTAGAAGAGGTTCTGGAAAATAACCAACTGTTAAAAACCCCCGTAATCAGGAATGGGAATGAAGTAACCGTCGGCTACGATCAGAAGGTCTGGGCTCTGTGGATAAAAGAGGGGAAATAATTGTTCCGTTATGCTGTTCTCGGAAGTGGTTCCAGTGCCAATTCCTATATATTTGAACTGGATGGTTTCTCCTTTCTTCTCGATAACGGCTTTTCAGCCAGAGAGTTGAATCGAAGGATGAAGGAAATGTCCTTCAATCCTGAAAATCTCGAGTTTATTTTTCTCAGTCATATTCATTCTGATCATCTTAAAGGTGTTGATACTCTCTCCAGAGAGAGACAGATTCCCGTAGTTATTCATGAGAATCTCAATATTAGTGAATACACTAAAAAAGATGTTTTTCACAAATTAGCCGTAGCTCCCATGAAAAACTACACTTATAAGACTCTCAATTTTACACCCTTCTCCACATCTCACGATGCTCCGTCGTCGCTCAGCTACTTCTTTGAACTCGGTGGTAAAAAAATTACAGTAATTACCGATACGGGAGTAGTTGATGATAAAATGTACGACTTGGCACTTCAGTCGGATATTCTCTTCCTCGAGTCAAATTACTCTGAGGAGATGCTCGACGAGGGGACATATCCATGGTTTTTGAAAAAGAGAATCAGCTCGGATCTCGGTCATCTATCCAATTATCAGACAGGAGATTTTCTGGACAGGTTGTCGAAAAATACATCGTGCCGCATACAGCAGATTTACCTATGTCATCTCTCAAAGAACAATAATTCCGTTTCTGTTGTCGACTTTGAGATCCAGGAAAGATATAAAGGGGACATCCCTTACCGCATCTGCGATAGGGGAGAATTGGTAAGAGGTCTTGAAATCTAGGCATCAAGCCAGAAGATCGACATTTGTCCCTGACAAAATTTCCTCTTCCGGTTCGTATTCAGAAATATCCGCAGTGTGGAGTTCAATCTGTTCTTCTTTTAAGCGGATACTTTCAAGGAACCTCTTTTCGTCTTCTCTTTTAATTTCAGAAATCCGCACATTGTCTTCATATTCGAGTCTTTGCTGTTCAACGGCTTTCAGCTCGGTATCAGCAATATCCCTTTTTTCTGCATCAATTTCTTCAACAACCCTGTTGTAGCCATCGGAATTATGAACATAAAAGCTGTTGTTTTCATCGTAACGGGGAGGAATTGACTGTATACCGTATTCTTCGGTACCTGACATTCCGATATCCTCTACATTAAATATACTAAGAGAAGCATATATAAGCAAAGATTGTCGATTTTAATTCGATTTAGATAAGACTCTTAATTTTTTGTATCAGGTGGCCGGGGTTGAAAGGCTTTTCAATATATGCGGAAGCACCTGCTTCTATGGCTCTAATTTTATCTCTGTCCTTCCCCTTGCCCGACAGGATGATTATCTTACTGTTTTTGCCATATGGTTCAGCTTTGATTATTTCCGTTGCCTGAAGCCCGTTTATGCTTCCGGGCATCATAATATCCATAATGATTATATCCGGTTGTATCCCCTTGGCTATTTCAATGGCTTTTTTAGCGTTAGGCGAAAAGTGGATTTCATAGTTTTCAACTTCAAGAACATCTTTAAGAAGTTCCCGTATTTCTTCGTGGTCGTCAGCGATTAAAATTTTATTCAAATGGAAATCCTCTAATTCAGTAATTCTTTAATGCATTGGATAAAATCTTTGTGATAGAAGGGTTTGGAGAGTGTTCGGTCAACCCCAAAATTCTCAGCGAGAGTAAGGTAGTTGGTCGAACCTATGCGACCCCCTCCCGATATGGCCAGTATTTTGATTTCAGGATTTTTTGATTTTATCTTTACAATGGTTTCAATTCCCTCCTGATTGGGCATAATGATATCTGTGATGATGAGATCGAAGTTGTTTTCATCGAGCATTTTCAGACCGATCATTCCATCTTCGGCCAGGGATACAGTGTGACCCTCGCTCTCCAGCATTATATTTATAAGTTCTCTTATATGAACATCGTCATCGATTACCAGTATATGTGACATTTAATCTCCATTATTTTTCTGCTACTTACAATAATTTTAAACTTTAGATTTATAAAATCAAATTATCTCCTGATTATTTCTACAATTTGATCAAACATTGCCTGTGAATCGAAGTTTTCCTTTTTATCTATGACACCGCCTGCCATTTGAATATGACCGCCTCCGGAGCCAATTCCCGCAACAATTTCCTTCATCACTGATGCGGCATTAATTTCCGGTGACTCGTTTCTGAAAGAAATATTTATAACATGCTTGTTGTCAGCAAAGAGAGCTGTGAATCTGATCTCTTCCAGGGACAGGATAAAATCTCCCAGAATTCCGAGAAGATTTTGATTGCACTCTTCCTGTATATAACAAAAAGCGATATCGCCTTCGATTTTCAGATTTTTGATAACAGTACTGTAATAGTCGAGGTCGCTTATGGAAATATTATTTATTACAATGGAACTGACTTTAAAATTATCGGCACTTTTGAATAACTCACCGTAAGCATCGACATCTATGGTATTGACACCCCGTGTCATACAGTCTGTATCTCTGAATAATCCCGTGAGAAGAACTGTCGCAGTATCTGCAGGAATCTTATCACCCAGTATTTTATAATAAGAACTTATTATTGAGGAGCAGGATCCCGCATCGGGTCTTATATCGACAAACTCGATATCTTCAGGATCGTTTCCCACGTGGTGGTCTATGACGGCAATCTCTTCTCCCGGCAGGTCGGTTACATTTTTGTTGCGCTTACAGCCGTCTACAAGAATGATTTTATCTTCTTCACACATTGTTAAGGAATCTGATGGCGAAATATCTATGGAAAAATCATTTATCATATTGATCAGCGCCATACGCTGGATGACCCCATCGTATATTATTCTACTGCTTATGCCATGTATTTTCATCAGCTGTTGGAGTCCGAAGGCTGAAGCCACCGCATCGGGATCGGGAAAATTATGTGTCTGAATGAATATGTTGTGTTGCTCTGATTTCAGCTTTTCCAGTAATTGTTCAATCAATTGATCCACCTCAATAAATAATATATCTATATTTTAAATAATATTGTACATTTTTTTCTAATTTTCAATTTGTAATAAAGCCCGCAGGCACTATTCAATAGGGAGAAGAAACTATATATAATCGCTGAAGAGAGTGTGCGATAACAGAGGTTTTTTAAATTTGATTCTGTTCGCTTCTCAAGTGAGGACATAGTGAAACCCATACAGTGGTTTCCCGGTCATATGCACAAGACCAGGAAGCTGATAAAAGAAAATCTGAAAAAAGTTGATGTCATCATAGAAATATTAGATGCCAGAGTACCCATTTCAAGCAGTAACCCCATAATCGATGAGCTGACAGGTGATAAACCGCGAGTCGTCGTATTGAATAAATCGGATCTCGCCGATAAGCAGGTGACCGAACAATGGAAGGTTTATTTCAAATCTCTCGGTGACAATAGATTACCTGTAGAGGTTTCTTCCAAGACAAAAGAAAACCTCAATGCCATTGTCCGAGGGTGCCAAACCCTATGCGTCGGTGCCAAATGGATTGATAGAAGACCTGTACGGGCTATGATTGTCGGCATACCCAATGTGGGGAAGTCCACAGTGATAAATGCCCTTGCGGGGAAAAAAAAAGCAATTGTCGGAAATAAACCCGGTGTGACAAAGGATATGCAGCGCCTGAATGTCTCGGATAGTTTACAGATTTATGATACACCCGGAATTCTCTGGCCCAAATTTGAAGATCAGGATATCGGATTTAAACTGGCACTGCTCGGTTCCATCAAAGATTCCATTCTGATTCTCGATGAAATTTCCATGAAAGGTCTAGAGTATATGGTTCTCAAATACCCGAAGCGGATTAAAGAGCGATACAAGATTGATGAGCTACCCGATGATACGGTAGAGCTTATAGAGTTGATCGGGAAAAAAAGGGGATGCCTTATCTCCGGTGGTGCTATTGATTACGAAAAGGCTATTAACTTATTTCTGCTCGATTTGAGGGGTGGAAAACTGGGGAAGTTTTCTCTTGAATCTCCCGGAGAGGAAATTGGTTTTTTCAGTGATCAATTTGAGTCATGAATCCATGTAAAATATACCGGAAGTTCTGTAATTCATAGAATCTTCCGGTTTTGTTGCAAACTCTCCGGATACAGTACGCCCGGAGCTTGCTCCGGGGTTCTTTATTGGGGAATCGCGATAAGTTTCCATTCTCCATCAATCATTTTGCAGAGGAACACAAGAAGCTCACTTTCAAAGAGTGCTTTTTTACCCTCTTTCAAAGCAGAGCCGTGGTAGAGGTAAGACGTTCTGTCGGGATTCCAGTTCCTTTCGGGATCCGTCCATTGGGGAAACATCTCTATATATTCGCTGTACTCGTAAATTTTAGTTTCATAATTTTCCGTATAGTCCGAAAGTTTTAACCCGGAATAGTTGCTCTGTGGAGGTGGAACGCGGAATTTGGAATCACCATCACCGTTTTCCAGTGAATATACAGTGTCATTCAGGCTGCTGTAGAACGATGGAAGATCTCCACTGAGGTTGTTGTTGATAAAATTGAGTGCGAAGCTCAGGGCCTGATCCACATCGGGCACCCGTCTTTCCAATCTTTTACTTTTTTCAGATGCTTCGGGGTTTACTGCTTTTATTTCAGGAATGACGTTGAGGGA
This sequence comes from Spirochaetaceae bacterium, assembly GCA_016744925.1. Classification (GTDB taxonomy): domain Bacteria; phylum Spirochaetota; class Spirochaetia; order DSM-2461; family DSM-2461; genus Spirochaeta_F. The sequence goes on along the minus strand of JADGDJ010000019.1, from coordinate 16,821 downwards.
GGCGCGCTGTACGATGGACTGTATATTTTCCTCTGCTTCAATTTCTTTGACATCCCATGCTTCCAGTTCTATTTTGTAGATCATGCCGGGACTTGATGATCCGGGAGGGGCAATGAGTCTGACACTGGAAACACTCTGTTCTCCCAGTAATGGCAGATGACCTTCGAAATCAGTTTGAAACCAGTTGCTGTAATTTTCTTTCCATCCACTTTGTCCCTCTGACCAGGGTAGTGTAAATAAAGGGGTTTTAGCCCCGACGGTTCTCAGTTTAATCTGGATGGTGCTTTGACCGGCTATGGGAGTATCGGAATAAGAACTTTTGACTCTCCATCGTCTCACGACTCCGCCAGCCGGTTCTTCTACGGAATTTATGGTTGCTGTATCGATTCCAGCCAGGTCAATCCAATTGTTTTCGCTATTAATGTTGAGAGGGATGTCACTTTCGTTGCCAAACAATACAGTGCTGAAGACCATTATCTCTTCGGAAGTGTTTTCAGACCATGCGGGCAGGGTGGTTATAAATAAACCGATAAGTAAAATTAGTAGAATCTTTTTCATAGTTCATCTCCAATTTACTTATCGGCTGTATAGGATAATCCTTTATTGAATTTTTATGCGGTTTCCTCGTCTCCGCGAGCCATGAGAATCTTACCTGTCCGGACTATTTCTAAAATTTCATAAGCCTGAAACATTTTATGAACGGCATCGATTTTTGATGATTTCCCGGTGATCTGAAAAGTCATGGTCGTGTCGCTGATATCTACATTTCGGCACTTAAATGCTGAAGCGATCTGTAGAATTTCCGTTCTGTTGCCGTTGTTGCAGTTAACTTTTACCAATGCCAGCTCTTTCTGAATAACATCGCTGTTGGAATAATCTTTTGCATGGACAACATCGATCAGTTTATTGAGCTGGTTGAGCATTAGGCTCAGGGTTTTACTGTCTCCTGTCGCTACTATATTCATTCTAGAATAGCGGGGGTCTTTCGATTCGGATACTACCAGGCTGTCTATATTGAATGCTCTTCTGGTAAACACCAAAGATATTCTTATGAGAGCTCCCGGTCTGTTACAGACCAAAAGGCTTATGGTGTGTTGTACGTTTTTCATCAGGTGCTTCCCTCCGGTTTATCTAATTTCACTTTAGGCGGTTCAAGCAGCATATGGTCCAAAGTGGCTCCGGCGGGAACCATAGGGAATACATCATCCTGCTGTGATACCTCGGCGTCGATGATGCAGGGCCCGTCGTTATACTCTAAAGCAGCACTGAGAACTTTTTTCACGTCGGCACTTCTCTTGAGACGAAATCCCTTACAACCATAAGCGGAAGCGAGTCTTACAAAATCGGGATTTCCCACGAGGTCTACTCCCGAAAGCCTATTGTCGTAAAACATGCTCTGCCACTGGCGAACCATACCCAGATAATTGTTGTTTATCAACAGAATCTTTATGGGCAGTTTGAGATTAAATGCCGTGGAAAGTTCACTGAGGGTCATCTGGAATCCACCATCACCGACTACGGCAATGACTGTTCTATCCGGTTTTGCCAACTGAGCACCTATGGCTGCAGGAAAACCGTAACCCATAGTTCCCGCACCTCCCGAAGAGATCCAGCTATTGGGTTTTTCTGTTTTGCAGAACTGAGCCGCCCACATCTGGTGTTGTCCCACATCTGTTGTAAAGATGGCATCGCCACCGGCCATTTTGCTCATCTCTTCAATAACATGCTGTGCTTTGAGTTTCCCCTCTTTTCTATATTTGAGCGGATAGTCTCTTTTCCAACGTGAAATCTGTTTTACCCAGTTTTCCGTATCACCTTTTTTTAGAAGGCTGTACATGGTGTCGAGCACTTTTTTGGCATCACCGACAATAGCACAGTCTACCTGGATACTTTTATTGATTTCAGCGGGATCGATATCAATATGTATTTTTAGAGCATCGGGACAGAAGTTATCCGGTTTTCCTGCAATTCTGTCATCCCAGCGTGCACCGACAGAGATTATCAGATCACTGCTGATCAATGCTTTATTGGCATAAGCTGTTCCGTGCATGCCGGGCATTCCGAGGTTTAAAGGATGAGTTTCGGGGAATACCCCTTTACCGAGCAGTGTGTTCACTACGGGGATATTCATCTTTTTAACAATTTCGGCTACCTCTTTTTCCGCTCCGGAAATCATGGCGCCGTGACCTACCATCAATATCGGTGCGGAAGATCTGGAAATCATCGCTGCCGCTTTGGCTATATTTTCATTGTCCATCGGTCTGTCGACTTTATATCCTGGAATTTCAAAGGAAATATCAGTTTCTGCCGCAATAATAGAACTGGATACATCTTTGGGAAGGTCTATAATAACCGGTCCCGGTCTACCGGTGCTGGCTATATAAAAAGCCTCCTTAGTAATTCTCGGTAGATCCTCAGGATTTTTAACAAGATAGGAATGTTTGACCAGAGGAAATGTAATTCCTAAGATATCGGCTTCCTGAAATGTATCCAGTCCCAGGTTTCCAGTCGTCTGCTGACCGCAGATGACGACTATGGGAATGGAATCCATATGTGCTGTCAATAACCCGGTGATGGTGTTGGTGGCACCGGGGCCGGAGGTTACAAGGACAACTCCCGGTTTTCCTGAAGCTCTTGCATATCCGTCGGCCATATGGGCTGCACCCTGTTCATGTCTGGTTAAAACCAGCTCTATGGGAGACGAGACAAGAGCATCAAACATCGGGATGGCTGCTCCGCCCGGTAGTCCGAAGATATAGTCCACACCCTGCTGGTGTATAATATCAATCATGACTTCTGCAGCTGTTTTTTCATTTTTACTCATGATTCCCTCCTGAAATATTCTTTTTTAGCATTATTTGGTAACTATAGTTTGGTCTTTATAGTAAGTCAAACAATAATTGGCTAAAAATGAAGTAAAAAAATTAAAAAAGTTCTAACTTCCAATAAAAACGGTTAAAAAAGTGAATATATTTTTGAGAAAAGATGGAAATGTCTATATAAAATACGGAAAATTGTTCTTTGCAATAGTATTTTTAAAATTCATTTTAATTAAAAGCTGATTCAGCATCTATTTTTCTACCGTGGAATCTGGTCGATAAGATCTCTGTGTTCCTTTGAACCGATCTTTGACAGTATATTTTCAGCGCCGGAGATCCCTTCCAGAAAGAGGCCGTGTTTTAGTTTTACTTTTAAAATTCTTCTCAAAGACTGATCTATTCTTTCCATAGAAAGCTCTCCGGAATTTAAAGCACTTTTTATCCCTCTCACGGCATCATATATGCTGGCTGGTATGAGTATGATATCTATACCGGCTTTCAGGGCATTCACTGCAGCTTCATCAGCGGACCAATATTGTTTAATAGCCCCCATATCCATAGCATCTGTAATAATAATTCCTTCGAATCCCAGATTTTTCCTGAGAATGTCCTGTAAGAGAACAGGAGACATTGTTGCCGGCATATCACTTCCTGTAACAGCAGGAACTTTTATGTGTGCTGTCATGACGACATCTGCCCCAGCTTCAATACCCATGCGGAAAGGGATAAACTCAATTTTTTCCAATCTCTCAATATTGTGATTTAGAATTACATCACCTTTGTGGGTATCGGTACTGCTGTCACCGTGGCCCGGGAAGTGTTTTAACACAGAGATCATATTTTCTTCAGCCATTGTCTCTGTGACCGCAGCAACCATGACTCCCGCCTCATAAGGTGTCGAGGAGTATGTTCTATTGCCGATAATGGGATTTTTACTATTGGTGTTCACATCGGCAACTGGCGCCATATTCATATTGAAACCAAAGGCTTTTAATTCTTCTGATATAACACGTGCTGCTATTCGGGCATATTCTGTATTTCCAGTCCGTCCAATTACAGCAGCGGGGGGGAGTTTGGTTACGGACATTCTCTCCGAATTTCCCAGTCTGGCAACGATACCGCCTTCTTCGTCAACAGCCATGAACATAGGAATTCTGCTCAGAGCCTGCGTGTCCCTGATGAGATCTCTTGTCTGAATAGGATCGGAAAAATTTACTGAGAAGAGGATCAGTCCACCGGGTTTATATTTTTCAATAATCTCTTTCATATAGTTATCAGCATGAAGCATTCTGCTCCCGTTGTAGCTGTTGCGAACGGAAATGATGAAAAGCTGACCGATTTTTTCATCGAGGGACATGTCATTTATTATTGATTCAATTCGTAAATCCAATATTTCATCTGTAGAAAGCTCTGGTTTTTTATCATTTTCTATTGATCTTGTGTCTGTTTCTATCGGGAGATTCGTATTTTTATAAGAAATGACATCCTTATCAGTTGCACAAGCTGAAATTAATATTAAAATAATAAAAAAAATTGGTATAAATCCGGTTTTACCTATGGTCAAACTCAAGCACTCCATTGTATCAGTTTAATAATATATATTTTTCGAGGAATAATAATGGATAAACTCAACAATGTTAATATATCAGATATTCAAAAATTAATACCACCACTTCAATTGAAGTCCCTGTACCCTACGACAGAGGATCTTACAGAACGGATCCACCACAGTCGTAAGGAAATATCAGATATTCTATCAGGTAAAGATAACAGGTTATTGGCTATTGTCGGCCCCTGTTCAATCCACGATACAGAAGCGGCTATGGAGTATGCGGAGAAACTCAATCTTCTGCGGAAAAAGTATGCCGACAAACTCTATATTATAATGAGAGTGTATTTTGAGAAACCCCGAACGACTATCGGATGGAGGGGAATGATTGTAGATCCCAAGATCGATGGAACATATAAAATAGGTGAAGGGCTCCAGGAAGCGCGCAGCCTTCTCTTGAAAATCAATGGAATCGGATTGCCCGCAGGGTCAGAAATGCTCGATCCTATTGTTCCTCAGTATCTGGCGGATATGATCGCCTGGTCGGCCATTGGTGCGAGAACTACCGAATCTCAGACTCATCGTGAAATCACAAGCGGACTCTCTATGCCTGTAGGATTTAAAAATGCCACAGACGGATCGATTCAGACAGCTGTAAACGGGATGAAATCCAGTCGTTTTTCTCACAGCTTTATAGGGATTGACCAGGATGGTAAGACTTGTATTTTTACTTCTACAGGAAATAGCGATAGTCATCTTATATTGAGAGGTGGCCGTAGAGGACCCAATTATTATGAAGAGTCTATCGAAGAAGCCGAGAGAATTATGCATGCATCGGATCTTTCTCCTGCTATAATCGTCGACTGCAGCCACGCCAATTCCGGTAAAAAGTTCGAGCGGCAGGAACGGGTGCTTCGCGATATAGTCGATCAGAAAGTCCGGGGAAGAAAATCCATAAAGGGATTTATGCTCGAGAGTAATCTTTTTGAGGGAAATCAGAAAATTTGTGAAAATAAGGAAGATATGAATTACGGCGTTTCTATCACCGATGAATGTATCAGCTGGAAAGAAACAGAAGAGTTATTGGCTACTGTCTATAAAAAAATGGAATAACTTTTCATTTTGTAAGGTTTTGCTTATAGAAAATATTCATTCTCTTTATTATAAACATAGATGGTAAATCAATATCAAATATTTGGAGTTTCGTTTTGTCATCAGTTAATATTCAGGAAGATAACAGGTCAAGGGTGGAAAGAATCATTGACCGTATTATTCATCTTCTTGATGGACGGCTATCTACATCGGGGAAATCTGAAAATTCTCTTCTCGTCAATGGTCACAGCTGTTCCTATCTCTATTCCGTTACACGGGTAGATCTCAATACGATTATTCTCCATGAAAATATAATTACCAGTGAAGAGCAGAACCACACTTCCCGCAATTGGATATTTACCAATAATCATAAGTGGATGATTTCCGGAGCTGAGAAAAACGGCTCTATGATCGACAAGGGAACAGTTGATATCGAATTGGCTGATGCGTATTCAAGAATCAGCGAGCGATCAGAGAATAAAAAAAGTGTGATGGATATTCCCATCTCCAATCTGAAAAAAGGGATTATTTCTTCAGACTTTGCCAAGAGACAGATCAATAACCTGGCTCTTCTCATCGCGGCAGCAGTTTTAATGTGCGGATTTTTCACGGCATTGATTTTTAATAGTTTCGGTTATAGAAGAATCTCCCATATAGTAGATAGTCTCGATCAGTCTATAGAAGCGTCTACTGATAAGAACAAAGAAGCCGTCAAAGAGCTTTCTGAAGTCATTCACGATGTTCAGGGTGAATTGACTCTCTTGAAAGATTCTGTTGCACAGGAGAAAGAAGCTTTTTTCTTCAGCAGGCAGAATACCGCCTCCAATATCCGCAGAATGGCCAACGAGCTACCCATTAAATATCACTCGAGAAAGAAAGCTTACGAGTTTATTGCCATAAGAGTTGAAGCGGCGGCGACATATGGAGATCTTATCTACCAGGTATCCCGTCTACCTCAAAATGAAGACCAGGCAGAGACTCTTCTCGCTACAGATGTCAATAATGTAAAAAAGCTGATCTCATATAATATGCCCTTCAGAAATCTTGTTTACCCCGTCCGACTGGACAGCACCGATAATGACGGAAACAGCTTTATGATCTCCAGTCATTTTATGGAGCGTCGTCTCAATCCAATCGGTACCGGTGGGGTCAGGCCGCATTATGCCGTGGATATTATCAATATCAGCAATATCATCGATATTACACCTGAAAATACTATTGTCAGATCAACTGAGCTTCCCGGAAGTATTGTCAGTATTACCGATGGAACTATCAGGGACATACACTACGATTCGGTATATGGATGGAATGTGGAAGTTGAGCATGTCATGACCGATGAAATCCTCGATAGATTTCCCTCAGCGCTCAAATGGAGTTCCTTTTATGCCCATATGGATAAACCCACAGGCTGGGAAGTGGGAGATGAGATTGATCAGGATGAAAAAATAGGTGATATAGGTGAAGCGGGGCGATCCACAGGACCTCATCTTCATTTTGAAATCAGAATCTACAGCCGAAAAGGTCTGGATATGGGTATACTCGGCAATTATGACCAGATTGATCCCATGCCGGAAAAAAGTGACAAACTCAAAGAGTAAAGATCTCAGTCTTAGGTTTCATCAGATAGTATTTTTTATCTCTTCAATCGTTAAATAAACGATAGGACATATGCGGTAGTTTTCCAAAGTCGGCTTTAAGTATTTTTTAATATTGTGGCGGTCTGTGTGAGGATAATCCCGGCAGGCTGCGGGTCTGTCTTCGTAAACTATGCAGAAGTTGTTGTTGTCGATAAAAGGGCAGGGGAGTTCTCTGAAAATCATATCTCCCTCTTCGTCCCTAAGCAGGTAAGTGTCTATGAAACGCTTCGGTTTCGTTCGCAGAGTCTTTGCCAGTCGATTGATATCTCTGTCTTTCAGGAGAGGACCGGTTCCCCGGCAGCAGTTGGCGCAATCCAGGCAGTTTATCTCCTCACTGTAACGGACATGATTCTTTTCAAACAACTGATCCAGTTCTTGTGATTTCATTTTTTTCAGAGTCTTAAAGAACTTTCTCGTTTCGCTGTAACGGCTTTTAGCCGTATTGAGGAGAGTCTGATATTTATCGATCATTTATCTAAAGGGACTGAATTAAAAAAACAGCTTCTTTTACCTGTATGGCAGGCCACTCCACCGATCTGTTTAATCTTTAATAAGATCGAGTCGCAGTCACAATCGAGCAGTATCTCTTTCACTTCCTGTAAATTCCCCGAAGTGGCCCCTTTTTTCCAGAGTTCCTGTCTACTTCGTGAATAATATACAGCATAACCACTTTTCAGTGTCTCATTCCACGACTCTTCATTCATGTATGCCTGCATTAAAATTTCTCCTGTTTCATAATCCTGTGCAATGGCAGGAAGGAGCCCTTCTGATTTTTTAAAGTCCGGTTTTAACATTGTAATTCTCCAATTTTTCTGCGGTCATAGGGGTCCATCGCCCTTCGATAAGCTCTAAACCGTAGTCGGTCTTCAGCTTTCTTTCAAGACCATTGTTCAATCTGATAGCTGTGGTCCTTAAATCTTCTGATTCCTTTTCTGAACGGGGATAGGCTTTGTCCTGAAGTTTAATTCCACTCGTCATCAGGTTTTCCATAATGGTTTTAGCCGCCAGGAATCTCTCGTATTTGTCAATGGCGAATATAAGAATACTATCCAATTGGCCAATTACTTCCCATGTTACCTGTTCCGCCTGGGAATAGAGTCCTGCATCTTTGTCCTGATCGCTGAATCTCATAGGAAGGGCTTGGATAATTTCATCGATATTATTGACGAGAAACTCGAGATTGAAAAGCCCGGTGGCACAGTTGAAGAGAATCGGTTCTCCCCGGTTTACCGCTTTATCCACAGCAGCTTTGTCGATGGCGACACCCAGGTCGGCACAATTCAGGTGTCCACTGTCATCTTTTATGAGAATCCCCCCTTTGACATCTACAGGTGTTTTATATGAAAAATCAAAGCCGGCCTGTTTTCCGCTCAATGCCAAAATGGCCAGACTGAGGGGATCCGGTGTATAGCCGGAGTTATCCACATTACCAATGGATACAAAACGAATTCCTTTAGCGTAGAGATTCTCAAACGTTTTTTTTAATGTGATGAAGCACTGCCCGTGACCACCGGGAAGAGGGAGTAGTTCTCCGTCATTTTTTTCATAAATGGTTTTAGTTTTTCCCGTTCTGCTGTGTGTGAATGCAGCAAGAAGAGGTTGAACTCCTGTCTCTGCATCGCAAATATTGATCCCTTTTTTTTCAATAAGGTCTTTGAGATAGGGACTCTTCTCGTATTGAGAATAGGCTTCTTTTATAGAGTCATCGTTAAAAAAGCTTGTCATCTGAAAGAGTGAAGGGCAATTGTTTATCAGCAGGGACCTCATTTTCAGTTCGATAAAAGAGGGACCGGGAGATCCATCGGGATTGAGGAATGCCGGAGTTAATCCTTTCGCTTTACCTGTTGATAATTTAGACAGCAAGTTGAACTGATCTTCAAGTAGGGTAAATAGATCACTGTTAAATGACTTGTTTTTTTTGGAATCTGCATAAGAAGTTGCTGAACCACCATTGAGTATACCGAAAGAATAGAGTGGCATAAGCTGTTCACCAATCAGTCGTAATTTGTCTTCCGGGAGAGTTATATTCATTTCTCTATTACCGGAAGGCAGATCAAATTGAATCTTGTATTTTTTCAGGGATTGAGTGATTTCTTCCAGCGTTCCTGAAAAAGAGACACCATTTGTCATATCAATAATTGTTTTGTTATCTACCGGGGGAAAACCCATGGGAACAACTGGTTTGACATTATCATAATTTCCCCTGTTGTATTTGCTTAAGATATCTAATGTGAGTTCACTATCGATTATGGAATCATTTAACTTCTTGTTAAGCATGTCACTGACTCTGGTTTCTGGCATAGATCTCCCCTTCTGTGATTTATGCTAACACATTTTTAAAGATTCGATAATTCACTTTTCTCTTGCAATAACACATTTTTAATTGTATATTTTCATTGTTGATTTAATAAACAAACAAAGAACAAAAGGGTTAACATTTGGCTGACAGTAAACAGTTTCAGAGAATCGTCAATCTCTCTCACGTCCTTCAGCTTTTGAGGATTAATGAGGGGATAAGCAGGATTGAAATTTCCAGACAATTGAGTTTGGACAGGTCGACTATAACCAATCTAGTGAATCCTCTTTTGGAGAATTCAATTGTAAAAGTCGTATCTGAAGGTATCGCTCCTGCCAAAGGCGGCCGACGGCCGGTTTTACTGGGAATTAATGAAAATTTTGGATCTATATTGGGTATCGATCTGCAAATTAGCTCTTACAGTGCCGTGCTGGTCAATCTCAACGGTTCCATACTGCAAGAGTGGTCTGGGAATCTCGTTTATTCAGGGATTGTTGAAACGATTGAAAGGCTTTACGAGTCATTAAAGGATGAAATTGACTCATTTTCTGTTCCTATAATAGGTATTGGTGTCGGAATTCCCGGTATTGTCGATACAGAAAAAGGCTTTATTTTGAAAGCCACTTCTTTTGATTGTCATAATTTTAATTTCGAAATAGCGGCCGAGGGTCTTTTTTCTGTCCCTGTCCTAATCGACAATGATGCCAACTGCTGTGCCTGGGGACAGCTTGAGAAAAATAAAGATAAGAGGCTTCAGGATTTTCTGAATATTATTTGGAAGCTTCACAGGCAGGAGGGGGAATCCGCTCCTGTAGAGATAGAAATCGGAATAGGGGTTGTTCTCAAAGGAGAAGTCTACTACGGTTCGGGATCCGCAGCAGGTGAGCTGCCCGAAGATCTTTTATCTCGGGAACAGGGAAACATATATATAAAAACAGAAGATGGCTGGAATATAGATCCTGTGGCCTTAAAGGTATATCTCGATTCACTATTTCAGTATTTAAAACCAATTTTCAGTGTTTTTGACCCTCAGGAAATTATTTTCGGGGGACAATTCACTCATTGCAGAGAAGCTGTTGAGGCCATACTTGAGGAATGTGATTTTTCAATCTCTTTTCCCGAAGTGAATAACAGAGATACAGCCTACGGAGCCGCATCTATGTTTATGGAAAAACTGTTCCAGTCTCCAGAGCTTCAAAAGGATTCAGATAAAAAAACGCTTCAGTGGAGCGATGTTTTAAGGAGATATAATGATTAAAGGTAATGCTATAGTCGGGCAGTCCGGCGGACCGACCTCGGTTATCAATTCGTCATTGGCGGGAGTCATGTCCGCTGTTGCGAAATACGACCATATTGAAAACCTCTACGGAATGCATTTCGGTGTTGAAGGGTTTATGAATGAAGATTTATGGGATCTTTCTGCTCAAAGTGATTCAGTGATAGAGGGTTTGAGGACAACACCATCTTCCGCACTGGGGTCAACTAGACACAAAGTTTGCACAGAAGATTTCCCCCGGATTTTAGAAGTCTTGAAGAAATTCAATATTCGATATTTTTTTCTCATCGGCGGCAATGATACGATGGATACAATACATCGCATTGAAGAGTACTGCAGTTCTTCAGGCTATGAACTCTACGGCGTGGGAATCCCCAAGACTGTAGACAATGACCTCTATGGCACCGATCACACTCCCGGATTTGCTTCAGCGGCACGATACAATGCCCTTTCTGTACAACAGGCCGGGGCATTGGCGAGAGATATGAAAAAAGTTGATCAGTTTGTTGTGTATCAGACCATCGGTCGTGATGCGGGATGGCTCGCTGCGGCTACAGTGATGGCGAAGCATCATGCCGACGATGGTCCCCACCTTATTTACTGTCCGGAGAGGGTCTTTGATGGGGATAAGTTTCTAAAAGATGCCAAAAAATGCATAGAAAAATACGGCTGGGTATCGGTTGTTGTCAGTGAAGGGCTTAAATATGCTGACGGATCACCGGTGAGTGCTGCAGAGGATTCCGATAAATTCGGCAATACAGAATTCGGTGCTATGGGAGGAGCCAGTGTCGGTATGAGCGTTCATAGAATCCTTTCAAAAAAACTCGGATTGCGCGGCGAGTTTCAGATAACTGAATCCCTCATAATGAGTGCCATAGACAGGGCTATTCCCGAAGATCTTCAACGGGCTTTTGACTGTGGTGAGAAAGCTGTTGATCTGGCAGCCCAGGGCAAGTCAGCTGTCATGGTGACAGTTGAAAGAGTTGAATCGGACGGGATGATTACATTTCAATACGGTACGGCACCACTTTCTTCGGTTGCTGTCCGTGCAAAATCCATGCCTGATGATTACATCAATGAAGAGGGGAATTTTGTAACTGATAAATTTTTAGATTACATCAAACCTCTGATTCCTGAATTACCTCGTTATACGAGATTGGAAGAGAAATATGTCGAGATTTAATAAAACAGTGCTTGTTGTTCAGGCCCATCCGGATGATGCGGAATCGTGGTGTTCGGGAACTTTGAAACTCCTTAAAGATCGTGGATATAAAATTGTAATCGCCACGATGACAGCCGGGGGATTGGGCGGAGTTGATACAGATGAAGAGCAGACTAAAATAATTAGAAAAAAAGAAGCAGAAAAAGCGGCTGATGTTCTCAATGCCGACTACTATTGTCTCGATGAACGGGACGGTTATGTGTTTGACACATTTGAGGTGAGAATCAAAGTTTTAGAGATCCTGCGCAGGGTGAATCCCGGAATTGTGTTCACCCATGTCCCTTCTGACTATCATGCGGACCATAGAGCGACAGCTGCTATTGTCGATGTGGCAGCGATGCAGGCTACATTGTCCAATGCCCCCTGTACTGAAGAGCCGATGGATGTGACACCGCTTTTATATCATACAGCGCCGATGAAGCTGACCGGTGCCCTGGGGGATCCTCTTCCGAAACCTCAGTTTATCGTAGATATCTCCTCGGTTATTGAAACTAAAATGGAGATGCTCTCCTTTCATCAGTCTCAGATTCGGCTTATGAAGAGCATGTATAACATAGATGATTTTTTTAAAATGTCAAAAGAATACAACCGGGAAATCGGAAAAATGGCCGGTTTTGAATATGCCGAGTGTTTCTGGCAGCATATGAGTGGTGGGTTTGAAACCTTTCCGCAGATACAGAATGAATTAAAAGATTTATTAGAGGTGAACGATGAATACAAATAATGAAAAATACAGTAAATACGCTTTGTGCCGAGAGATGCTGGAAACTGTGAATGTTGTGAGAAACTATGATGTTTCTGTTGTTGAAGCTTTTGCCTCTGATGTGAAGGATAAAAGCAGATTGTTTTTAACGGGCGAAGGGTCCAGTAGGATATTTCCCGCTAAAAGAGCAATTTATAATTCACTCAAATTTATAGGTGGTCCTGAACTCTACACCGAGGGAGCAACCCAGGCTTTAGAGTATGACCTTAGAAATACAGCAGTATTCGGTATGTCCAATTCTGGAAAAACTAAAGAATTGGTACGGCTGTTCAAAAAATTAAAAAATGAAGGGAATGATACTTTTTACGGAATCTCTGCTTTTGAAGACACACCGGTTTCAACGATTCCCACGAGGGCAAGTATCCTTTCCTGTGGTGGTGAAGATGCAGTAGCGGCAACAAAAAGTGTTATTGAACAGGGATTGTTTTATGATGCACTTTTAAAATCTCTCTCCGGTGGAAAACTCGATGGTCTAAACAAGGCCGGTGATGATATTGAAAAAGTTCTGACTATGGAAATTGAACCATCTGTCATAGATAAAATAGCCAATGCGGATATGATCTATTTTGCCGGCAGAAATAATGGTGTGGCTGAAGAGCTGACGTTGAAGACAAATGAGATTACGAGGAAAAAATCCGGATATCTTGAGGGGACTTATGCCGCTCATGGTATTGAAGAAGTTATGACTGAAAGAGATGTTCTCATTGTTATCGATCCCTTTGAAGAGGAAGAGGCAAAATTTAGAGAATGTATGATCGATGGTGTGGGTATGAATATCATTGCAATATCGTCCCGTAAAACCAGCTTTGATACGGTGATTATTCCCGATGGTGGTCAGTTTCAGAACTATGTTGAACTGGCTGCGGGATGGAGTCTGCTCGTTGAGACTGGTATCGCTCTCAAGGTGAATCTCGATAAGCCGGTAAGAGCCAGAAAAGTCGGAAACGAAGTAGAGTAGTAAAATTCGGGTAGAGACGGATTTCAAACCCGTCTCTGCCAATAATCACACTCCGGAAAATTTCCCTTTTCAGAAAGAAAGTTGTTTTATACCTATTTTTATCATAAAATAAAGATATCGTATCAGTGAATCCGGAGAGACAATTGAAGAAGTTTTTTTTCCTCCTCTTAATCTCATACCTATCAATAACAACGATTGCAGCTGAAAACAAAACAGCTCTGGTTATCGGCAACGGAGCTTATAGCCATTTTTCTGAACTATCCAACCCCAAATCCGAAGCTATAGAGATGAAAAATGCCCTTCAGAGACTGGGTTTTGATGTGATTCTTCTCCTCGATGGAACAGAAGATCAGATTCTCGATTCTCTTTCAGAATTCGAGACAAAATTAGAGCAGAGGGGAGGACTCGCTCTATTTCATTACGGTGGTCATGGGGTTCAGGTCAATGGATCCAATTATATAATTCCCGTCGAAGCCGATATCCCCGATGAAAGAAGAGTCAAATCCCGGGCTGTTGATATTGATGAAGTTCTGGGAGTTATGGATGTTTCAGGTAGCCAGACCAATATTGTCATTCTCGATGCCTGTAGAAATAATCCACTCCCCGGTGCATCACGCAACGCATCGAGAGGTTTGGCAGTAGTAATAGATCCGCCATCAGATTCTATTATTGTCTATTCTGCCGATGCGGGAACCACAGCACAGGATGGACTATTTACACCTGCATTATTGAAATACCTTGAAACACCGGGGCTGGAACTTGGCAGTTTGCTCAGAAAAGTGAGAACTGATGTGAGAACGGCATCGGGAGGAAATCAGCGCACAGGAGAATACAATCAGCTGGAAAGCGAAGTTTATCTCGCCGGAAACGGCAGTGATTCAGGGAACCGCACTCCCGGCTTTGTTGTAGATGAGTCTATTTACGGCTCGGTAAAGGTCAGCGTTGAAGAAGGGGGAACCCTTTTTCTAAACGGAATTAGAATGGGGGATATTTCCTCCAGCAGATCGGCAACTTTAAGTGATATAGAAACGGGATCTCATTTCATCGAGATTCGCTACTCCGATAAAACTGAATCAAGAAATATCAATGTCAGTGAAAATAATACACTTCAGGTTCATTTCTCTTATAGATCTTCCGAGGGAGGGCCCTTAAATACTGAGGGTATGATTCCTGTCACCGGAGGAACTTTTTCCATGGGTTCTTCCCGTGGAAATGATGATGAAATCCCTGTTCATACTGTAACTGTCAGCAGTTTCCATATGGGCTTATATGAGGTGACACAAGGTGAATGGGAAAGTGTTATGGGGGCAACAGTTGTTCACCAGCGAGATAAAGTGAATCCCGACTGGAATCTTGAAGCTGTTGGTTCAAACTACCCCATGTACTATATCAACTGGTTTGAAGCAGTAGAGTACTGTAACCGCATAAGTTTAATAGCGGGGCTGACTCCGGTTTATTCAGGACGTGGAGAAAATATTCAAATGAATATGGAAGTCAACGGTTACAGACTGGCTACGGAAGCTGAGTGGGAGTTTGCCGCCCGGGGTGGTAATGCGAGCCTGGGTTATGATTATTCGGGGAGCAACAACCTGGATTCTGCAGCCTGGTATTCCGGCAACAGCGGGGCTGATGTCCACCCAGTCGGAGAGAAACAAGCCAATGAACTGGGGCTTTATGATATGAGTGGTAATGTCTGGGAGTGGTGTTGGGACTGGTATGGGAATTACACTTCAGAATATCAGATAAATCCTTTCGGTTTTTCATCGGGATCGAACCGTGTGGACCGGGGCGGCAGTTGGGGTGATGGGGGAAGTCAGTCGACTTTTCGCGGGAACCTCAATCCGTACTTCAGGTATACTGATGTAGGTTTTCGCGTTGTTCGCCGTCCCTGAGTCAAGGAGAGTGCCCACTCAATTCTGTGGGTTATTTATCGTCGCTATCCATGTAGGGAGTAAGGAGAAAGCTCATCTCATTTTCCGAGATATGCTCGTTTTCAGTACTGGCTGATTCAGTTGTTTTTAAAAGCGCCTGTATTGTTGAAAGATCCCTTGTGTGGTTGACAACAGATCGTCTCAGTTTCGGAAAAGCCTGCTTGAGATCCGTAGAATAGGGGTTCCCATTTCTCGTCAGAGTTTCCAGGTAGGTGATAAAGTACTTTTTCACTTCCAGGACAGAGAGGAGGTGGTCGGTTCTTCGAATCAGGTGGGGATTTTCCTCTAACGATGTGTAGAGCTTAAGTATTATGCTTTCAATAAAATTAATATCTTCCATTGTCTTCTCTGCAAAGATAAAGGAGTCGATATTGAGTTTTAGTGCATCGCTTAATATCCTTATATAGGACTTGAGATAAAAGATGTCATTTTCATAATGTATTTTCTGTTTCATATTACAGTTCAGCTTCCATACTAATCCCATTGTAACATACTTTGCGGACACACCATGCGTACACTGCGTTTATTACTTGAATATATGATCGGCTTAAGCACAACTCACCTTGACATCATAAAGTTCAATATGTTATTTTTTTCAAGCCTCTTTATTCATCCGGTATGGATGAATCATTATAGTCCGTAAGGAGGATTATTAAATAATGAGAACTTATGAATTTGTAAGTATCTTCACAACAAAAGAAGATAATTATGCAGTCGGTCTTAAAGCCGTAAAAGAACTGCTCCAGAAAAATGGTGTTGAAATTTCTTCAGACGAGGATATGGGTGACAGATTGCTCGCATATCCCGTGAAAAAAGAAGAAAGAGGTCACTACCACCTGTTCGTTTTGAATGCAGCTCCAGAAAGTCTTATTAAGATCGATGAAGATCTTAAATTGACACCGAGTGTGCTCAAGTCTCTTTTTGTAAGAAAAGAGAAGTAATTCAGAAACAGGAGGTGTGTAATGGCTGGAGATATTAATCATGTAGTACTTGTCGGGCGTCTCACTAGAGATGCCGAATTGAAGTATACTAATTCCGGAATGGCTTTGACCAAACTGGGAATCGCTGTAAATCGGAGAATGAAACAAGGTGATCAATGGGTTGATGAGGCAAACTTTTTTGATGCTACACTTTGGGGTAAGAGAGGTGAAAGTCTCAACCAATATCTTTCTCGTGGACAGCAGGTAGCTATCGATGGTGAACTACGCCAGGAAAGATGGGAAAAAGATGGCGTTAAGAATAGTAGAGTTACTATTCACGTCAATGATATCCAGCTTC
>JADGDJ010000018.1 GCA_016744925.1 Spirochaetaceae bacterium | reverse complement strand
TATGGGCAATATGGGGAGCAACTTTTCACAGAGAAGAGTTGTTATAACTGGAATCGGCACAATAAATCCGATTGGAAATACTGTAAAGGAATTCTGGGGCAATCTCGCTGATGGAAAATCCGGAATTCGAGATATTTCAAGTTTCGAAATCGGCGATTATGACATTCAAATCGCAGGAGAAATAGACCTTCCCGATCTTAAGCCTTATTTCTCATCAAAAAAAATGACCAGAAGACTGGATCGATACAGCATACTGGCTCAGATAGCCGGAAAGCAGGCATTAGAAGACTCAGGTCTCGATGTCTCTACTGACCCCACTCGATATGGATCTCTCATAGGTACAGGTGTTGGAGGGTTGGAATCTCATTTCACAAATTCAGAAAGAGTTGTTACGAAGGGAATGCATGCCAATTCTCCCTTTTATGTAATTGCCTGTATACCTAGTACAGGTTCAGCATATTTTGCTCAGGAAGCGGGTCTTAGAGGTCCTTCATTTTCCCTGAACTCAGCTTGTTCTTCCGGAAATCACTCCTTCGGGACATCTATGATGATGATAAAATCAGGAATGGCCGATGTCATGTTCACCGGTGGTTCGGAAGCTATTATCAGTAGATTGGGAATATCGGCTTTTGGCAACATCGGAGCCTTATCGAATAGAAATGATTCACCGGAAACTGCCAGCAGGCCTTTTGATAAGGATAGAAACGGTTTTGTCATTGGTGAAGGTGCCGGCGTACTGTGTTTTGAAGAATTAGAACACGCCAAAGCCCGGGGAGCTAAAATATATGCAGAAGTCTCGGGATACGGCTTTTCCTGTGATGCCCACGACCTTGTCGCACCCCATCCGGAAGGAGACGGCGCAACCCGGGCCATGGAGATGGCAATAAACGAAGCAGGGTTAAAACCCGAAGAGATAGATCTCGTGAACTGCCACGGGACATCCACTCCCCTGGGAGATAAAATTGAATCCATCGCCATAAATAATGCACTGAAAGAGCATGGATCAAAAGTGCCTGTTCACAGTACAAAATCTATGACCGGACACCTTATAGGTGGAGCAAGTGCTGTTGAAGCCGTCGCAGACATGCGGGTTTTTGTCGATGGAACTGTTCACCCTACAATAAATGTCTTTGAAAAAGACCCTGAAATCAACCTCAATGTTGTGACAGAAACATATCAAGACGAAACAATAAACCATATCCTTTCAAACTCTTTTGGATTCGGCGGTCAGAATGCCGCATTAATTTTTTCGAGATATAAAGACTAAATACAGCATATTTACATATTAAAGGGTCTGTTTACCTATAAACAGACCCTTTTTTTTGACGCTCAATTGACATTCTACCTACTAGTAGGTAGATTATACATAGTGACGATAAAAACAAGATCTACCAAATCTATAATATTAAAATCTGCCGAAGAACTGATTCTCTCATACGGGTATCAGGGATTCAGTTACAACGATATCTCAAAGTCAATCAACTTAAAAAAAGCGAGCATTCACTACCACTTCCCCACGAAGGAAGATCTCGGTGTAGCGTTTATTACCAAATACAGCCGCCTTTTTTCCCTGTGGTGCAAAAGAGTGAACAGGCAATCGAGCATGGAAAAAATGGACTCATTCTGTAAGATGTATGGAGAATTATCAAATGAATGCACACGGATATGCCCGATTGGGATGGTTGCCGCTGACTATCACAAAATGCCCGAAAAAATACAGCAGAGATCTCAGGAATTGATTACACAGGTAGAAACATGGCTGGAATCGATGATCCGGACAGGTATGGAAAACAATGAATTCAAACCGACTCTACACCCTCAGGAGATGTCCCGTCATTTCATATATGCCATGTCAGGAGCCCTGAAGATGGCGAGAATTTTTAAAGACAAAAGCAGAATTACACAAACACAGGCGGCTCTTGTTGAGTACGTGTGTCTCAAAGATAAAGCATAAGGAGTTAACATTGAGTTTTCTATCTAAAGCAAGAATAACAGCATTAGGTGCCTATGTACCTGAAACGAAGTTGACAAATAACGATCTGGAAAAAATGGTCGATACAAATGATGAATGGATTGTCCAGCGGACAGGCATACATGAGAGAAGAATTACTCATAAAGACGAATATGTGTCTCATATGGCAATAAAAGCGGTGGAAAACCTACAGAGTCGATACACGGTTGATCTCGACGAGATTGATCTGATCATCGTCGCAACGATAACTCCCGACCACCGAACACCCAGCGTCTCCGCAATGATACACGGACAACTGGGATTTCCCGAGACAACAGGTGTTATGGATCTCAATGCGGCCTGCGCCGGCTTTGTTTATGCACTACAGGTCGCCAATGGAATGGTGACGACGGGACAGAGTAAAAAAGCTCTTGTCATAGCTGCAGAAGTACTGTCAAAAATAACGGATTATACAGATCGTGATACTTGTGTTCTATTTGGAGACGGTGCCGGAGCAGCCATTGTGGAATACAATGAGGACAATCCCGGTTTTCTGGGATCATATTATGGTTCTCAAGGAGCTTCAGGGCACAAATTGTTCTGTACGGGATTATCCCATGATATAGAAGGGAAGAAAGCTCACGTAATAGACAATTTGTATCAGGATGGACGTGCTGTATACACTTTTGTGATAAAAACAGTGCCTAAGGCCGTTAAAGCCCTTCTCGAACAGTCCGGTTATACATCAGGTGATATCAAATGGTTTGTACCGCACAGTGCCAACCTGAGAATGATCCACTCTATCTGTGAAAAAACCGGTTTTGAAAAAGAGAGTGCTCTTACCAGCCTTGAATACTATGGAAATACATCATCTGCAACAATTCCTCTTGCTCTCTGGAAAGCACTTAAAGAGGATAAGATCGAGAGTGGTGATAAGATGCTTCTCTATGGATTCGGAGGTGGTTTAACCCATGCAGGAATCATTATTGAGTGGTAATTTGAGAGATTGCATTCTAAAATAACTTGTAATGCCTGATTATAAAGTTTTATTTATAGTTGTAATCTTTCTCTTTTTCTCATTGCTTTTCTTGTATATTTGGAAAAGCAGACAGAATAAGAAACTGCTTTCCGACCTCAACGAGACGAGTGGTCATTTGAAGCGACTCAACAATCTTCGGGGCTCAATGCTGGAAATAACACAAGCTGTTGTCGGCACCGAAGATCCGAGAGATCTCTATGGAATGATTCTGGAGAAAGCGATACAGGCAATCCCCTATGCGAATGTCGGTAGTGTGATGATCCGGGGTGAAGACGATCTATTTCACTGTTTTTCACAGAAGGGATTCGATGATGATAAAATAAAAGGGTTCTCAATCCCCCTCAATGAAACTATCATTTATAAATACACAGATGGGAAAATTGAAAAAGCGGTAATCATCAAAGATATTAAAGAAATCAAAGATCTTAATATTTTTCCCTTATCTGTTGATTCGAATGAGTGGCACATACGTTCATCTATCGTTGTTCCCTTATTTGTCAACAAAGAGCTTAAAGGGATTTTACATATCGACAGTAAAGAGATAGACGCTTTTACAAATGATGATATTTTATCATTAGAGTACATTAGAGGAAATATCGAAGTAGCTCTTCAAAAATATCTGCTCTACACAAAAATGGTGACTCTCTCCCGCTATGACGAATTGACTAAAACCTACAACAGAGCTTATTTTATGGAGCATTTCAACCACATCCTCAATAATGCCTTACGCTATCATCAAACTTTTTCACTGGGGATATTTGACATAAACGATTTAAAAAAGATCAATGATACTCATGGGCACATTGCCGGAGATCGGCTTTTACAAAAGTTTGCTGATGTAACAATTAAAAATATTAGGAAAACTGATATATTTGCCAGATGGGGTGGCGATGAGTTTATGGCTATATTTTATCAGATCGGGGATGATGATATTAATGATAAAATTGCTCACATTCGTACGTCTCTCAAAGGAAATCCTTTCATAATAAGAAACGATCGGATACATGCCCAATTCAGTTTCGGCTGTGCTTCTTATCCTGAAGAAGGGACCAGCTTCGATGAACTTTTTAAAATTGCTGACAACAGAATGTATCACCATAAAAAAGAGATGAAAAAAAAATGAACAGCCAAGAACTGATACAAGATGTTGTTATGCCGTTGTAAGATCCCGCCAGAACCCTTTGAATCTCTTTCCTGTACTAGTTCATCTATTTTGGTTCCGGCGTTATAGGCAAGCTCCAGAAGGGATATCACCGAATCTGAATTGATTACAAAAAACAGACTTCACTGATAGAGACGCAGGCGACCAGTCCCTCTTCTGTAATGATCTGACCGATGATCTTTCCGAAATAACCATCATGCTCCAGGAGCTGTGCCACAATCTGCACTGTTGTACCGGGGAGAACGGGCTGAAGGTAATAGGCTCCGACAATCCTTGTAGCTCTAATGGGTGCAATCTCCGGAGTCCCGCTGATTTCCGTCACATTATTTGTAACAAAATAATTCATGCAAAGACCGAGCTGGCCAGTCATTTCAACTTCTAGACAACCGGGATATACAGGATATTCAGGAAAGTGTCCTTTAAAAAGAGGCCACTCGGGATCGATAAAGGTAGAACCGGCAATGATCTTCTCCTCCGGGTTGAAACCAGTGAGTTTATCGACAAGAAGAAAAGGATCTCTGTGAGGAACAATCTTTTCAATATCAGTTTTACCGTAAGAAAACCGAACCGGAAGAGCTTCCGGTTCGACTATAAATTTCTTGCGTTTTTTTCTTAGAATCTGATCGTAATCCACTAAGATTGCTGACCTTTTACAATAACATCTTTGATGATGGTTAGTGTTGTATCCATCTCTTCCTGCGTCAGCTGAGAGGAAACAGACATTCTGAATCTTCTCGCATGAGCCGGTACTGCCGGAAAATCCACAGGTTGAAGGAATAATCCCTTCTTCTGCATCTCCCCGGCATAGGTCATCAATTTCTCACCGGATGCTCCGATGATTATGGGGATAACCTGAGACTCGGTATCACCGAGATCGAGTTTCATATCGAGTAGATTCTTTTTCATGTATTTAGTATTTTCCCACATTTTATCGCGAAGAGATGAATCTCTTGTGGCGACTTCCAGGGCTTTAATTAAACCACCGGAAACAGCGGGAGATGGTGCACAGGAAAAATTCCATGGAGAGGAATAGCCTTTCAGATATTTGATCAATGGTTTGTTGGCACAGACGAAACCGCCGACGCCTCCAAAAGATTTACTCATAGTACCAAATGTAATTCCAACTTTATCTTCCACATCAAAATGTTCAGCCACACCTCGTCCGTTCTTTCCAAACATGAGAGTGGAGTGAGCTTCATCAATATAGATTCCAGCACCGTATTGTTCACAGATTTCACATATTTCCGGCATCTTCGCAAGATCACCATCCATAGAATAAACACCTTCAACAACAACAAGCACTCTTTTACCTTTGCACTTTTCAAGCATCATCTGGAGAGAATCCATATCATTATGAGCAAAAAAGAGCATTTTAGCACCGGACAGGGTACCACCGTCGACTAAACTCCGATGGCATTTTTCATCCATAACAAGATAATCACCTTTTCTCATGATTCCCTGAATAGCTCCGACGTTTCCACCAAAACCACTGGAATAGAGAAGACAATCCTCTTTCTGTTTAAACTCGGCAATCTTTCTGGCCAGTTCTGTGTGAATATCAAGCGTACCGGAAAGTAAAGGAGCCCCGGACGAACTCAATCCATATTTTTGAACAGCTTCAACAGCTGCCTGTATTACTTCAGGATGAGTTGAAAGACCCAGATAATTGTAGGAAGTCAGGTTGATAATATGTCTTTTCTGCCCATCAAGGTTACTCAGAATTTCTGTAGATACTCTGGGAGCATCGAGAAGTTCCTGCTCAAAAAAACTGAAAACTTTTTTAACAACGGGATTATTAATCCATTCGTTAAAATCATCCGGAGGAGATAAAACGTCCGGATTATCATTGTAATGAAAATCTGCAAGACTGTAGTTCAGTATATTACTAGCCACGGTAGCCCCTTTTCTATTTACGCTTCTGCGTGTTCCATAAATTTATCAGCAAGCTGTTCAATATCTTCAATATCTGCCAGTTCAGCTCTGGGAACTTTTATGTTCAGTTCTCTCATAGAACAGGAAACAACTTCGATCATATCGAGACTGTTTGCCCCGTAATCCTTCATTGATTTTTTGGGATCAATTGTCTCATTTTCGAGATCATCCAGATTCTCAATAATATTTTTTGAAATAACCTCAATAATTTTTTCTTTAGTCATAATAAGACTCCTCTTTATTTATCTCCTTAGTTAAAAGGAGTTTTTTACTTTTTTAATCTCATAAAACGCATCATAGCATTATCCTGATAAGGAAAACCATAATCAACGTTGATAATCTGTCCATTCATAGCGTCCATCAGTCCGCTGCACATGGCAAAAACAGAATCAGCACACTCTTCGGGAGAAAGAAACATGGATTCGTCAAAACCCTCTTTCTCCATAAAATCAAAAAACTCATCGCCAAACATCAATTTAAAAGATTCGGTCTTTACAATACCGAACCTGATAGCATTTACCCGGCTGCCTTCTTCAAAAAGATGCACCGACATATATTTGGAAAAGAACTCGAGCAGTGATTTGGAAGCGGCGACATAATCATACCCTTTATAGAAGTGATCCGGTCCATCGCTGGAAATGGCTATAACTCTATCGGGATAAACGCCAAAGGTCTTTTTAGCAGATTGTGTATAATCAACAAGAGGCCATGTGCTGTAATCCAATGTTTTGTAAAGCGATCTCTTTTTGTAATCTTCAAGTGATTTGGGGCTTTGTGCAAATCCTACATTGCTGATAAACATATGCAGCTTGTCTTCTTTCTGTTTGATGGTCTCCATAACAAGCTTGGTATCTTCCGGCACAGACACATCAGCCTGAATAAAAACGGGGCGAACTGAAGCACCCTCGTCCATAAACTTATCGGACAGTTCATCGAGATCAACTGATCCCCATTTATAGGTAAGATAAGTAGCAGCACCCGCTTTGGCCAACTTCATAGCACTGGCAAGACCGATCCCCTTGGTTCCGCCTGTAATTAAAACAGACTTTCCGCTTAGATCAATTTGAATCATTATTACACCTGTTCTTTACTCAATCAGCATAAAAGCTGTTGATTGTTTCTTTTGTTTCAGGATAAGCAAAGCTGAGCTTATGCATCATATCTTCCTGAAGTCTTGCATCTATGAGCAATTTCTTCTTTTTCGCACTCAATGAGTACTTCAAAAGATAGACCGATTTTACATTCTTCTCACTTATTTGTAAAGCGAGGTCATTGGCTTTGGTGAGAACGTCCTTTTTTGGTACAATATAGTTTATATTGGTCCCTTTTTTAGCCAGCTCCGTTCCTTTAAACCTCTTTCCGGTAAACATCATCTCATTGGCGACAAAATCACCCATAAGCCCTTGAAGAAGAGTTGTTGTCCCCATTCCCGGAGTGAAACCCATATTCATAAAGACAGCACCGTATCGGCTTTCTTTTGCTGCAATAACAATGTCAGAACAGAGTGCTAAAACGAGGCCTCCACCCATGGCATGTCCTTCCATAGCGGCAATAATAGGATACTCGGAATTGATTAGCCGTTCGGACATAAGCAGATCTTTTACATCAATTTTTCCATTACTGAGATCGATGAGAGTGTCTTTCTCAGCTCCTGCACAAAATACAGAATCAAGGCCGGAAAGTATCAAAGCATGGGGCTTGTAATTCGCCTCGAGCTCATCCATCGCAGAGAGAAAACCTCTGATAAAGTCATTTGAGAAAATATTCATATTCGCAACATCGTTCATTTTCAAATGAGCAATGTTGTTTTCATCAACATGAAGTTCCATGTTCTTAAGCATTTGATTCTCCAGTAATAGGTTCTTTAGGTTTGAATCTTTCAAACCACGAGGGTAGATTTCCCTCATTAAAATTTTTAACGGCTGCAAGAACCGATTCTTCTTTAATTAACTCAAACAAAGTCTGCTCTGCAAGTTCTTTTCTTCGGGGAAAATCCGCTTCGAGAAATTTGTGGGTAAAATCTTTAAAAACACTGACCGCCTGAGGAGATGTCCTCATGATCTGCCGACAGATAGATTTAACACCTTTCTCAAACCCCTCAGAAGTAAACACTTCATCGACAAGTCCGATATTAAGCGCTTTTTCCGAATTCAGCTGAGCCGAAGTTAAAACCAGATACCGGGCTTTCTGCGGCGAAACTCTCAGCATAAAAAGATAGGGAAGAACATTTGCCGGGATTATTCCAATGAGTGCTTCGCTCAATTCAAATGTCGCTTTTTCCGATGCCAGAACAACGTCACAGGCAGCGGTTATACCCATGCCACCGGCCTTAACAGGACCGTCTATAAGACAGACCACAGTTTTGGGGCAGTGATATATATCCGAAAGGAGAGTTGTGTAATCATTGACTGCCGAAACGATCGGACCAATGGAAGCCTCTCCTTCTTCAAGCGCTACAAGATCCATTCCGAGGCAGAAATTACGGCCCTTTGAACGGATCAGAATAAATTTTGCTTCACTGTTATCAGTCAACTGTTTAAGGGCACTGGAAAATTCACCTAAAAATGTGGGATTGAGGCGATTGCCTCCCTCCCCATCGAGTAGAGTGATTATTCCCGCCCCCGAATCGATTTTGCTATCTACAAAAGACAAATCAGCTCCACTCATAAGTTCTGTAATGATCTTTTACTTCTTTAAGTACTAATAGACCTTTCCCTTCATAATGATTCTTGTAATGATCACCAAATAGGTCAAAATCAGGTTTAAAGTTAGGATTCTCGATAAGTGTGTTTCTCAATTTTTCAAGCATCTCATACTCTTCAACAGAACATTCCCGTCTCTGGTCAAAGACTTCATGTAATTTCATTGACTTAACGATTTCTCGACTGTTTTTCTGGATAATACCACTGTAGAACTCACCAATTGCCCCGGAACCATAGGCAAAAAGACTAATTCTATCACCTTCATCGATAGGAGCATCAGTTGAAAGAAGTGCTGCAAGACCGACAAAGTTACTGCAACCATAGGTTGATCCAATTCTTCTGGATAACTGAAGACCAGGCATTACTCTCTCTTCAAAATCCGCTTGAATCTCTTTTTTCTTGAATCTTTCTTCACGATTGAGATTCAGCAGAGTTCTATGAGCCTGAAAAGCGATTCCCGGGAAAGGTGTGTGGTAAAGATTGTACCTAAAGTCTTTTTTATAATCGATCTTCTCTCCAACTTTATCACAATAATCTGCATAGGATCCTTCAAGAGCATCCATATACGAATAGAGACTAACCTCATTATTTCCGACTTCAGCATGAGCTGTAGGACGGAATGTGTCGTAAATATCTGTTGACCAGTTTCCACGTTTATCCATCTCTATTTCGAGAACTTCGGGATTATCACTGATGATAAAAGCCGCAGCTGTACCACCCATTACAAATTCTTCTTTTGTATTAAGGTGCTCTCGGGAAAAGTCTGTTGCAATAACAAGAGCTTTTTTCCCGTGATTGTGCCCCGATGCGACCCAGCTTAAAGCGGGGTCCATGGCTGCGACACCGCTGTAACAGGCATGTTTTGTCTCATAGTTTCTGATATTGTTATGAAGCCCTAAAGCACCCATAATATTTGTACTGATTGGTTTTCCGAAGTCAACGGATCCTTCCGTTCCAACGATAAGCATTCCGATATCTGCAGGGTCGATGCCCTCCATAACTTTTTTAGCCGCATTGGCACCCATTGTCACGGTATCTTCCCATGGCGGGTTCAACGATCTTGTATCGATTAAGAAATCACTTACAACTTTTTCCGGATCCAAACCTCTGGCTACAGCCAGTTTTTTCTGATCGAGGATCATTGATGTTCCATAAATATTTATTTTTTCAATTCCGACTTTACGATTCAATTTATTTTCTCCTTTTTTGAGGATTACTGTTTGTAGCAATCCTGCAAAACCCGCAAAGCAAATACATTTGCGGGAACTTTGCTTATTTTATTACGGGGCGTATGTGAAGCCACCGGTTACATTAATTGTTTCTCCACTGATGAAGCCGGCCTTTTCTGTCGTCAAATAGTGAACAGCGCTGGCTACTTCTTCAGCTTCTCCAACTCTTTTCGCAGGACAATACTGTACCCAGAATTTACTGAGATCTTCCGACATATGATTTTTAGTAAGATCTGTGGGGACATACCCGACGACAACCACATTGGATGTTATCTTTTTGGGTCCATACTCTCTGGATATCGTATTAGATAAAGCTACAAGACCTGCTTTACTGGCGGCATAATTAGCCTGACCAGTAGATCCTCCCGCCGAAAGAGAGGATATATTGACAATTCTTCCAAATCTATTGGAAAGGAAATGCATGATAAAACTTCTGGCAACATAAAACGGACCATAAAGATTTGTCTTTAAGACATTATCCCATTCTTCGTCTGACATAAATGCCACAACATTGTCCTGTATAATGGCAGCATTATTGACAAGAGCGCCGAAACTATCAAAATCATCGATAGCCTGCTCAACAACCTGTTCAACAACTTTTGAATCAGACTGATCCATTTTATATGCTTTGACCAGACAATCTTTGTTTATCTCTTTTGCGAGTCGGATTGTCTCTTCAGCAGCTTCCAGATTTCCAGCATAAGTAAAGGCACACCCGTTGCCCTCCTGTATCATTTTAAGGACGATGCCGCGACCTATACCGCGAGAACCACCAGTTACAAATACATTCATCTTTATTTATCCTCGTATCGCTTTATGATTGATACACAATTTACTCCACCAAAACCAAATGAGTTTTTCATCATGATGTTGATCTGGTGATCAACGGGATTATTGGGACAGATGTCCAGGTCGATATTCGGGTCCGGAGTATCGATGTTGATCGTCGGATGCAGTTTTCCGTATTTCATCTGCATCAATCCACCGATGGTCTCTACGAGCGGCGAAGCCCAGCAGGTATGCCCCAGCATAGACTTGGGAGCATTGAGTTTTAATTTTTTAGCATGATCACCAAAAGCACCTTTAATAGCCAGGATCTCCTGAAGATCGCCTTTGGGTGTACCTGTGGCATGACAGTTTACATAATCCACATCTTCCGGTTTAATATTGGCCATTTTCATAACTTCAGTCATTACGCGAACCTGCTCTTCCGCTCCGGGAAGAGGGAGATGACAGGCATTGGCACCGGCTTTGACAGCCAGAACTTCACCATAGATATGGGCTCCTCTAGCCTTTGCCGACTCCAATTCCTCGAGAATCAGTGTTCCCGCTCCATGACTGTAGAGGAATCCGCATCTCTCACCATCAAAAGGTCGTGAGGCAAACTCGGGATTCTCCTGATAATGGGGTTTTACAACAACGGCATTGATAACAACGGAAGCGTGAATGTCTGTAGGTGAAACATCAAAGGGAGCACCGGCAATAACACAGACATCGGACTCACCACTTATTATATCCTGACAACCACTCCTGAGAGCCAGGTTCCCGCTAGCGCAAGCGCCACCGATTGTAAACATGGGCCCTTTCAAATTAAGGACTTCCGATGTTACTCCAGCCACATTGGGATCGGGTGCATCAACTCCTGCCAAAGGCGCAGTCCATTCGGGTTCATCCTTAAACTGCAACACATTTTCATAAATGAAATTTGAATTCAGATTGTGTCCGGCACATATGACATTTGCCTTATAGGGGTCAACATCGACGTCAAAAAGACCGGCATCTTTGTAAGCGGCCATTGAGGCAAGAGCAGTCAACTTCGCTGAAAAGGTTGTTGTCCTGATAAGTTTCTTAACTCTTTTAAAATCGTCTCCAAGATCTTCCTTGAATTTTTCGACTGCTTTTAAAGCGTCGTAATCTCCCAGGTCTCCACCGATTTTACATTCAACGCTTGAAAGATCTATACTCTCAAATTTCTTGATTCCCGATTTTCCGGCAATCAAATTATTGTAATAATCCTCTAAATTATCTCCAAGAGGGTTAATCGTCCCCATTCCGGTTATAACGACTCTTCTGCTCATTTATTTACCTTTATCCTGTTTTACTTATTCTATCAGTCCAGTTGTTCTATAGCTTCGAATTTACCAACAGGCAAACACTTCATTTTTCTGTTAAAAGATTTCCAGAGACCTCTTAAAACCATCCCCGGTCCTGTTTCAAGGATTCTTTCGTAAGAATCACCCATAATGCTTGTCTCTTCAGAAACCCAGAGTACGGGAGAGATCATCTGCAATCCTGCCAGCTTTCGGGCTTCCTCTCCGGTTTTTATCAGTTTACCGGTAACATTGCTATAAACCGGTAATTTGGGATCATTAAAGGAAAAACCTTTGATCTGTTCTTCAAATTCCACTCTGGCTGATTCCATAAACGGCGTGTGAAACGGTCCTGAAACTTTCAAAATAACATATTTCATAGCACCGGCCTCATCCATAATGGCTTCAGCCGCTTCAAGAGCTTTCCCCTCTCCAGCAATGACTGTCTGTATGGGACTATTATCATTGGCCATATAGATCTCTCCGGGAACTTTAGACAGAGCTTCTCTAACTTCGTCGGAACTAATCCCGACTACGGCAGCCATTCCGGGGCGACCTTCAGGGGTATCGAGAGAGCGACAGGCTTTTTCCATCACTTCGCCCCTGATTTTTACGATTCGGAACAGATCTTCTGTAGAGAGAACACCTGCCTGCCACAATGCGGCATACTCACCGAGACTGAATCCCGCGCATCCCTGAGGCTCAACGCCTTTATCTTTCAGAACAAGACTGGTGCTCACATTGACAAGTGTGATGGCAAGCTGCGTATTATCTGTCGCTTTGAGATCTTCTTCAGAACCTTCAAAGAGAAGAGCTTTCATATCCTTGCCGGTTATATCGCTTACAGTATTGAATAAGCTTTTTACTTCTTCGTTATTTTCCCATAAATCTTTACCCATCCCGGGGTATTGAGCACCCTGACCGGGGAACAAGAAACATGTTTTCATCAGTGTATCCTCTGTTAAATATTCTTATCGTAAATTCTATATGTTCTATAATGCTTCGCACCCCATCCATTCAGGAGGTTTACGAGAGCCATATTGTCTTCTATTATCCAGGAAAGCTCGGACCCCTTCATTCCCATCTTTTCTCCACGCTCATAGATTTCTTTCACCATGACCGCATCGATCCCTTTATTCTGGGCTTTAGTTCTAACACCCATAATAGCAGTTCGAATGATATCGATCTTCTTTCTGCCGGTTAAAAACTTTAAAATCCCCAAAGGAGTCAGACGACCATTCATTCTGTGCAGGACCTGATTGTAATCGGGAAAAGGGACGGCAAAACCAACCGGTTCATCGCCCATGTATGTTATTAACACAAGATCTGCATCTACAAACATTTTTATATCTTTACAGAGATATTCAAATTCTTTTTCTTCCCAGGGAACAAAACCCCAATTATCAGCCCATGCTTCATTATAGATCTCCCGCAATACGGGAATAATAGTATCCCATTCTTTCCAATCTACAGAACGAATCGAAACATTATGTCTTTTTTTTACTATCTCTGCGACTCTCAGCATTTTATCGGATAATTTTAGAGAGGTATCCATTAAATAACTGTACAGATCCTTGGATTTTCCATATCCGCATTTTTCGATTAATGCCGGATAATATTCAGCATTGTATTCCATTTGAAAAATGGGCGGAATATCGAATGAATCGATGAGTGTTCCCAATGAAGCTCCAGTAGAAGGATTCATCGGACCGAGCATTTTTTTATATCCCTTCTCAGAGACCCAATCTTCTGCAGACTTAAAAAGAGCACCTGCTATGGCATCATCATCAAAGGATTCAAAAAAACCAAAAAAACCAGTTTCGTCTTTCTGATATTCCACATAACTGTAATCAACAATTGCGGCAATTCTTCCGGATAACACACCATTTTTATAGGCAAGAAAAAGCTGCATATCAGCATGTTTGAAAAAAAGGTTTTTCTTTCTATCAAAATGTTCTTTAGCCATCATGAGAAGAGGAGGAACCCAGTTTTCATAATTTTTTTCTCCCCGGTATACAGCCCAGGGGAACTTAATGAAAAGCTTTAATTCCTTTTTTGTAGTAACAGGAACAATTTTAATATCTTCAGACATAGGCTATTCTCCACTAGTTATCAGCGTTAGATTCATTACTTTGATTATCAGGTCACTATCTTAACCGCTTGCCACTATCAGAATCAAGGACGTAAAAGTTCGTACAATTTATTTTTTTATCATATTTTTATCGAATAAGTGCTCGCTAGCGCGTAATATTACGCACTTCATGAGATTTTATACAGTCTATTGACCTCCACTCAGGTGAAGGAGTAATTTTAAACAATGAATGAAACATGGGTATTAATACACGGCGGCTGGGGTGGTCCCTGGCAATGGATGCCTGTAATT
Organism: Spirochaetaceae bacterium; assembly: GCA_016744925.1. GTDB lineage: Bacteria > Spirochaetota > Spirochaetia > DSM-2461 > DSM-2461 > Spirochaeta_F. The sequence continues at coordinate 22,723 of JADGDJ010000018.1, read as the reverse complement.
GAGAAATTCAAGGACTTAAATATTCCCGCCACAGCTGTAGATATGCCCGGAATGGGTAAATTGGAAGGATCGTCAATCGACTTGTCCGACTTTGTTGAACATGCTTCACAGATCATTAAAAGCATAAAAGGACAAGTAAACATTGCCGCATTCAGCTTCGGAGGCATGACGGCCACCGCGCTGGTCGACAGATTTTCAGATAAAATCAATACCTTGCTCTATGTGGATGCTTTTGTCCCTGAACCGGGTCAATCTTTTGCCTCTATGGCCGGAGAAAAAATATCCCGGCAGATTAGAGCCTATGCCGATGTGATGAGTGAAGGGGAGATGATCCCCCCTTTCTTTGAGATCGATCCCCGTTATCGAAGTCATCCCCTCAATACATTATTTTCTGAAGTGGTTTACAATGCTGAGAAATTGAAAAATCTCGCTCCGCTCTACATAGAGTGTACGGCAAAGGATCCCCAGTGGACTTTCACACCATTATTAGAAAGAATGGCCAAGAATATAGAAGGGAAGAATTGGAAAATTCACAAACTGAATAGTGATCACATGCCTATGTACAGCCATACTGATGAATTAATCAGCATTTTGACTGCTCCTACTCCACTCTCCTCTCCAGGCCTGAGATGATATCGATTAACTCAGTTCCCCTGACCAGGTCGTAGGGGAAAAAGTGTTCACCGTCGGGAAGCTCCATAATCTCATCTTCTACAAGATAGAGTACGGGATAAAAATAATAACGGAAGGCTGGAATATCCCCTATGGGACTCATCCCTTTCAGCTGTTCTTTCATTTCATCGGTAAGGTCGGGATTGTAATATTCATCATACTGCTCCCATAGGGATTCATCTCTGTTCCGATCGGCTACCAACGCGAAGAGAAAATAGGCCAGTTCTTTTCGGACAAGGGGATTCTCGGGGAGCACAGCATCTTCAAAGAAATATTTTTTATCGAGAAGGATTTGCACTATCTGTTCGCGATTATAATCTGTAAAATATTCTGTTTCGAGATAGATAATATCGATAAGATCACTCATATCGATCTGGTCACCCGCAATAATAGAACCGGTTTCAAATGAACTGGGAGGGTTCTGCATAAAGAGAAAAGCCAGTTCCCGCATATTTCTGTAATATTCTATAAAGTCTGATTCCTCAAGCAGAATCGTGTCGTAGAGAGCTGCAGCCTCTCCATACTCTTCATTTTCCAGATTGGCGAAAGCGAGGTAAGAGTTTATCCTGTCTATAGAGAAGACTTTTTCAGAGCCCTCAATCAGAAGTTTTAACCTATCGGATTTACTCTCTTTTAAAAGTGCCGAAACAATCCAGAACATCTCCTCGTCCATAGTTATCTGTTCAAGATCTCTCAAGAGTCTCTCCGACTCAAAAGTTTTCCCCCGATAAAAACTGGTGAGCGCTTTAAAACCGATGATTTTTGCTTTGTAATCCTCGTTGTATATCTCTTTCAGGTCTACCGCATCCAGTTTTTTTTCCGCTGATATTAGAGAGTCTTTTCTGTCATTGAATCTATAATCCTGTATTAACCTGTAAATATCGTTGAGCCTGTTTATCTGCTCCTGATCGATGGAAGATATGACACTATCACTGACTGAAGCACAGCTTATCAGGGAAGATAAAGTCAATAGTGAGACTAAAAACAGACCACTCCATTTCATAATTCTGTCCTCAAGGTGTAAATGTAGATTTTATTATCATATCCGGCAGAGATGAGCTCAATACTACCATCTTTATTTATGTCGGCGAATGTGGGTTTCCTGAAGCCCTTAACAGGAAATCCCGAAAGAACCTGAAGATTCGAATTCAATGCGGTCAGATAATTTGATCCTCCGTACAAAATGAGAATATCATCTCCTCCACCTTCAGGTTTATAAACTGTAATTTTTATATCCTTACCTGTCATGTTTTCAAAATATCTGGTTGTGAGGAGTTCCCCCTGCTTTCCAATAAGAGAAACCAGACCATCACTGCTGATTGCCGCTATACACTCTTTTTTCCCCGAAAGAGAAACCGGTGTGGAATAGTAAACTCCTGTGAGTTTTACAGGAAACCCTTCAGCACTATTCCCCTCTTCATCCCACAGATTCAGATCCCCTTTCTGAGTCAGAAATCCTATGCTATTTTCAAATTGAAAGGGAGTTCCAAAAGAGATTCCCATGGCGTTTTGTGGCCATCCGGAAAGGTCTTCCCCGGAGAGAGTTGTTCCGTAAACAGTTCCCATTAGAGATTTGGGATAGTAGAACAGTTTGTCATCCACAAGAAGAGGTCTGGAGAAAACAATTTTATCGACTCCGATGGTATCGAGGAGAATACCTCTATAACTGTAATGTTGGATTTCTTCGCTCAATGAAGAGTAAAAGATCATACCCTTCTCCGTATAAACCGGTGAAAAACTGTCTTTCGCTTCAGTGAATTGAGGATAGGGTGAAATGATCTCCCCTTCTCCATTTATTTTAAAGAGTCCCCCTTCCCTATCGTTGTAGAGTAGATCCCCATCGGGCATAAGAGAGAGAAAGCCCTCCTGATCAAAGCTGTAATCAGCCAGGGGGGTGTTGGTAAGATCGTTGATAAGCATCTGATTTTTTTTATTGAGATAAATCAGTTCAATGGAGTCTCCACCGCTGACATCAGCAGCGATGACAGGGGAGTTGATCCCCTCGGCGTCTTTGGGGTAACCGGGAAAAAGAGTCGTTCTCTGACTTCCAGAACTCTCTGCTGACAAATTGAAGGTTATCTTATCTTCTGTATAAAAAAGAGAAATTACCCCTTTTTCATATTCCTGCAGAAGCTGGCTCAGAAGTTTATTTTCCGCAATAAATCGGGGCATAGTGGAATTCAGATCGTAGAAAAAGAAGAAATTGGCATTCTTCGGGATTCTCTCGGTAATTGATTTATAGGTTTTCTCTTTGAGCAATAATTCTCCCTTCTGTTCTTTGCGGACTAATTGAGCCAGTGTTTCTGGATTCATAGAGAGAAATAAGTAGTCTTTAAATTGTATATAAAAAGGGAGGGTTGAAGACTTTTTAGCCAGAGTCATACCAGCCTTCAAAAGCGGGGTATATTCAAACTGGTTGATTCTCACATTGTTGAGAACAAGAGAATCGGACACATTGAGTACAACAGATTTATCAATAGATGTCAAAACTTCGTCGAGCTTGCCAGCATCATCGATTTTAATATATATAACCGGTTCCGGTGCTGTTTCGATTGAAAAGAATCCCGCTTCAGATCCAGTCCAGCTGAATAAAATTTCCTCACTGGTCATTCCCGAAAGGAATTTGAGAAGATTATCATAATCCTCCAGAACAAATTCATCCTGCAGGGTTAAAAGTATCCGATAGAGATCACTGAATGATTTAAAGTTGACCGAGCTGTAGATATTTGTAGAATCGGGAAGAGTTTTGATAACCCCTAAAGAAGAAGCTTCATAAGCTAAAAAATCATTAAACAGCTCTGTTTGGGCAATTATGTCTGCACTGGATTTTATATCGATCTGTTTGTTTGACAGAGCCAGTGAGACAGATGCATAAGAAGGAAAATCTGCAAGAGTAAATATTTTTCCAAAAGATGATTCACTTTCGGCAAATCCCCGAAGCAGGGAATCTGTCTTGAGATACATATCGAGTATGCTGTTCTTTACTGTTACTCTATCGATTTTTTCGAGATTATGACGTGTGAGGTTACCCTCTCCGCTATTACCCGCTTCTATTATAGAAAGGAGATTCTCTCTATTGAGAGAGATGAAAATCAGATTTTCATTGAAGTAAATGTGATATTCGCTTTCATTATTATATGTGAGAGTATAGAGAGTATCTTCTCCAGAGCTTGAGATGGTTACAGCAAGTTTATCGTCACGGATTTTATTGATAAACATGGGAATAAGTCGAGTGAACATCCCTTTAAAACGGGGATCAATAATCAGTGATGGAGAATAATCTTCGTGAATAATTATGGATGTTCTCAAATTGAGGAGCTGTTGAAATAAAAAAGACTGGGAGTACTGATTGTTTTTAAAATCGAGTACAGTCTGAAAAAATTGACTCCACTCATCCTGTGAGAGTACAATCTCCAGAGCCTTGAGATCTATCACATCTTCATAAAAATCTCTAAACGATTCTATTTCGAGATAAGCCTGAGCTCCTGCGGGAAGATAATCATCAGCTGACTCTTTGGTGATGAAGTGAAAAATGCCCAGAGAGAGCAGAAAAATCACGAGAATAATCAATAGTAGGGCCGCAAACCGAAAGAGTCTTTTTCCAATAATCCTGATTGTCATATTTATATTCCTCAGGAGTAGAATTATTATGCAATAATAGCTCTTGGTCAATCAATTAACTTTTAAACTGTTCCCTCTTTCCAGTCTGTAATAAAGTATGGGAATAATGAACAATGTAATAAAAGTAGAAGTCAGAAGCCCACCGGCAACAGTCTGTCCCAGAGGACCATACACTGCGGATCCCTCTCCCATGCCTACAGCCATGGGAATGACACCGAGAACGGTAGTCATTGTTGTCATCAGTATAGGCTTGAGCCGTGAGGAACTCCCCTTGAGTACAGCCTCTTTCAGTTCAATTCCATCTCGGTTGCGCAATAAATTAATATAATCGATCATCACAATGGCATTATTGACGACAATGCCTCCCAGGGCAATAATCCCGAGAAATGCCACGATAGAGAGACCGGAACCGAAAATGAGCAGACCTCCCGCAACACCGATGATACAAAATGGAATCGAACCCATGACTATCAACGGTTGTGAGAATTTTTCAAACTGAATCACCATAACCACGTAGACGAGAAACACGGATATAAACATGGCCAGGAGCAGAGATTTAAAGGATTGAAAAGTTTCGGCTGACTGACCGGCAATTTCCCAATTAACACCCGGAGGAAGGCCGTTGGCTCTAATAAATTTATCCATCCTGGCACTGATACCCCGAATATCGGCACCTTTGGGGATAGCGGTGATTTGGACCGAACGGACTTTGTTCTTTCTGCTGATATAATCGAGGGACTTATCCTTTTCCAATGCGGCTATAGAGGCAAAAGAGATCTTCTCTCCCCTCTGAGACTGAATGAACAGCCTGTAGAATACATCCTCGGGAATATTGCCTCCCGCATAGGGAGATGTGACCAGAATATCATAATCCCGTTCTCCCTCTCGGAAAACACCTGTATCCATACCGTAAAAAACGGTTCTCAATGTCATAGCCGCTTCATAGGGAACGACCCCCAACTCTCCCATCATCTGAAGATTCAGCCGCGTGACAAGCCCCCCCGAGGAATAGGATACATTCATGTATGCTCGATCCACATCGGGATCTTCTTCCAATAGTGACGTAAGGATTTCTCCGCTCTCTATGAGAACATCGATATTCGGTCCGTATAATTCCAGACTGTACCCCTCTCCACCGGTACCCTCCGCCATAAGAGCCCCCAGTCCGCCATTTACAACTGAGGCATCGACATCGGGTATACGCAGCTGGATTTCCCTCTGTAGAAGATCAATAATCTCAAAAACATCGCGATCACGTTCGGCCTGGCTTTTCAAAGTGAGTATGATGAACCCCTTGTCGGGAGTGGATTTTGTACTGAAAAGACCATCCATACCGGCATAGAGCAGACCCTGAGTGAGTTCGGGAACTTCAGAGTAAATGAGATCTTCCACTTCAAGCAATTTATCACGACACTCCTCCATGGAAAAATGATCAGGGAATTCGAGTGATATCTGGATTTCGCCGAGATCCGACTCTTCGAGGAATTGAAACCCGAGCATATTGAACACAAGAAATGTCAATCCCAATATAAAAAAGGCCACAAGCAGTATAAATTTCCAGCTCTCGATAGACCAGAGAAGAAATTGCTCATACTTATGAGTTATTTTATTCAGAAAGCTCTCAATTGTTATGCTGATTTTCTCACAAATCCCCCCCTTTCTCAGCTTTTGAGGTCTCAGAATTTTCGATGAGAGAAAGGGAACCACTATAATCGCAACAATCATGGCTCCTGTCAGAGAATAAACAATGGTAAGCGCGACATCTTTCAGGACAATACCTGTAAAGTCCTCCAGAAAAAGAATGGGGATAAAAGCTGCCAGAGAAGTCGATGTGGAAGCTATAACAGCACCTCCCACTTCTGAAGTCCCGATAGACGCGGCTTCTGCAGCGCTTTTGCCCTCCTTAAAATGCCTATGAATATTTTCGAGAACGACTATGGATGAATCGACGATCATACCTATAGCGACAGTCAAACCACCGAGCGTGAGAAGATTGATAGACTGATTATTCAATTTCAGTCCAATAAAAGCGATGAGGATTGAAATGGGAATAGAAACACCGATAATTAATGTGGTTGTGCCGTTGTGTAAAAAGAGCAGAAGCACAAAAACTGCCAGAATAGCCCCGGCAAGGGCAGATTTTCGAACCGAATCGATAGAACGTTTGATGTTTACACTGTCATCGAGCAGAATCTCGATCTCTACATCATTGTAAAACTGTTCCAGAATTTTTTTGGTTTCGCTTACGATTTCACCAGTGTCGGATTTTCTTTTCTTAATCACACTGACTGTTATTGTTTCTTCTCCTCGATTTACAGCATAACGATCGGCTTTTCGGGGAACAAGGCTGACCTTGGCCACTTGAGAGAGATGAATGTACTGGCCTTCAGAGTATCCGATTATGACATTTTCAATATCATCTAATGACCGATACTCCCCTTCTGTCCTGATCATAGCCCGGGAATCACGGTATAGAACATCTCCTCCGGGAAAAGATATATTATTAAACCTGAGTATTTTATTTATCTGAAGAATTGAAATCTGAAGAGCTTCCAATCTGTCCAGATCCAATTCAATTTCAACAATCGATTCTTTTTGCCCGCTTACTCTGACCTGCGATACTCCTTCGACTCTCGAAACTGCCGGTTTTACAACATCATCAATATACCGGGTCAGCTCATCATCGGTCATTGAAGATTTGACGGCAAAGATAAAAACCGGTTTGACCGAAGAACTGAATTCGAAGATTGTCGGGTCCCCGCTGATGCCATCGGGAAGGTCAGGCAGGACGTTGTTTATCTTCTCCCGGATATCGACCAGTCTATCACTGACTTTCTGCCCCACATCCAGTGTCAGTGTGATAGAGGAGACAGAATTGTAGGAGATCGAAGATATCTCATCGAGTCCGGAAATTGTGCTCAGTCCATCTTCAAGGGGTCTGGTGATTTCCCGTTCAATATCCGAAGGGCTCCCTCCTGGATACACTGTAATAATTGTGACATTGGGAAGATTAATATCGGCCAGATAATCCTGGGGCAACTGCATAAGAGAGGCAATTCCGAAGACGAGAAGAACAAGGAGAAGCACAGATATGATTGCCGGGTGTTTTATAGCGAAGTCGGAGACTTTCATCTGATGGCTATTCCCTCTTTGAGAAAACTCTGACCTTCTATGATAAACTTCCGGTCTGATAAATCTTCGGGGATCTGAAAAAATTCATCATTGCTGAATTGCGGTGTAAATTGGACCATTCTAGCCCTGCTCTCTTCATCGGCATACCACAATTCCTCTCCCCTTGAGAGCGTTTTAAAGGGAAGATAGTAGATCTGCTCTTTTTCTTCCAGTACAAAATCCACATAGGAGAACATGCCCGGACGAAGCAATGATTGATCATCGACAACTTCGCATTTTACAATAAAATTCCTTGTCTGAGACGATATAAACGGAGCGATGTTACTAATTTTTCCTTTAAACTTCTGATTTTGCAGGGCGGGAACAGACAACATGAGTTTCATCTCTTTCATATTATCAGTAAAAAAAGAGTAGTGAATTTCCGGAATGCCGCAGTTCACTTTCAGATTGTAAATATCTCCGATCGTAACAACCGGGATCTGTGGAGCCACCATGGCTCCCCGTGAGACATGTTTTTCGAGAACAACACCCGATATAGATGATTTTAAGCTTGTGTAACTAAGATTCAGCAGAGCCAGTTCAGAAGAGGATTTTAAAGCATCGTAATTGGCTTTCGCCTCATCGTAGTTCTGCTGAGAGACACTCTTAGTGGAATAGAGGCTAGAAACTCTTTTAAAAGTGGATTCCGCAGCCAGAAATGCCGCTTTAGCCTGATTGAAAGCCAGTTGATATGGTTCGCTATCAATCTCGGCTATGATCTGATTCTCTTCAACGGGGTCTCCCATTTCCAGATAGAGTTCTGTAAGAGTGCCGCCGATTCGGGGGAAAACAGTAACCATTGTATCACTTTCGATAAAACCGCTGATCCTGAGTAGTTTCTGCAGATCACCCTTCTCTGCTAAAATTATTTTTACAGGCATGACCAGTTCAGAAGATATGGCTCTTCCTTTTTTTGCAGTGGAGAAGATCAAGAGAGCCGCCAGAAGAGCAATAACAATCAATACGATTGATTTTCCCAAATAATTTTTTCCGGACATTACATTCCTCTCTCTCTCTTGATTGGGGTTCTATTTTTACACTTTATACACTACAATAGTGTAATATATGGAGATTCAAATGTCAAAGAGAGAGTTAGCCCTCCACTCAGCTTCGGAATTATTTATTGAAAAAGGATATAAAAACCTCACCATGGATGAGATAGCCGATTATATGGGAGTCACTAAAAAAACACTCTATAACCATTTTCCCGGCAAATTCGAACTGATGAAAGAGGCCATTGAGATGAGACTAGATCTGATTCTCGATGAATTGTGGAAAATTGCCGATGACAAAGAAAGCCATTTTACTTTTAAACTGAAAAAACTGATCCGGTTTGCAGCAGTGAGTTTTTCCAGAGATTTCCCTCTGTCAAAAATCACCAGGGAAAGCGCTTTAATTCAGAATATCATCTTTCCGGTCCTCAGCAAGCACATCATCAATATCACCGCTAAAACTCTGAAAGAAGGGGTGGACAAAGGTATACTCAGAAAAGAACTAAAGGATGATACTCCACCCTATATTCTACTGGGAATAATAGAAATATTTATGAATATGGAAAAGAAGTACGGGATTAAAAATCCCTCCTTCGACCTGTTTTTCTTTATAGAGAATGTTCTGCTCGAAGGCGTTCTATCCGATCAGGGCAGGGAGGAGTACAGGGATCTGGAGGAAACCGAATTGTGAAATATTTATTTATACTTCTGATTCTTTTGGCTCTACCACAGACAATCGAAACACAAAATCGATTATTCAATGCCGATGATCTCTACCATATGGCTCTTGAAAACAGTTCCCGTCTCCGCGAAAAAACCTCAAGGGAAAAAGCGGCCGATTACAGAGTTCGGGAGCTGAAGAGTACCGGCGCACCGACTTTCAGCTTCGAATCATCAATGAGCTATATGACAAACCCTGAAACACTGATCGTTGAAACAGGAGCCCTGGGAAATCTGGACCTCACCGGTTTAGGAGGGCCAATAACAGCCATGCCATCGCAGGACACGACTTTTGAAATGTCGGGAAACTCGTACTACGATTTCAAGCTTATACTGGATCAACCTGTTTTCACCTGGGGCAAAATACACAATGCTATACAGGCAGGTAAAGAGGGAGCCGCCGTCGCAACTCTGGACAGTATGAAAATGCGCGAGCTGCTCTATACAGAAATCAGGATTAATTGCCGGACTCTGCACTATATGAAGGAGATAGAGCTCGCAGCGGAGAAACAGAGTGAATTCACCGCCCGCCTGGTTTCTATAGCTGAAGATAATTTCAACAACGGAATGATTCTTCAAACAGAATTCCTCGATACACAGGTCAAAAGTAAAGAAGCGGAACTTATGAAAAACAGGATCAGTCTGCAGATAGAACAAGTGGTTCTCAACCTCACCTATCTAGCCGGTGTTGAACTGACTCCCATAATGATAGAAACCAATTTTTTGGAAATTTCACTTCCGGAATCCTGGCAGGAGATATACAGATCTGCCATTACAAATAACAGAGACTTATCCATGATGCGACACAATGTCAGCACAGAGGAATACAAAAACAAAATTCAGAAGGGAAGCTATTATTTCAAACCGGATCTCGCCTTACATATGGAATTGTCCTATAGCGGATCTTATTTCCCCCTGATTCAGAATGGATGGAATGAAAAGAATAGAGGCAACCTGTCTATGACTGTAGCAATCAAATCTCCCATTGCCGACTTTGGTGGAATGTATGCCTCTTCGAAAGCGGCTGAGGAAAATTTAGTTGCCGCAAGAGCTTCTTATGAGTCAGGAAGTGAAGAGATGGAAAAAATAATAAGACAAGCTCTCCGGGATATGGAATTAAACCAGCTGAACCTCGACTTCTACAAAGAGAAGATCCAGACAGATTTGCTCATAATTGATCAGAAAGATAAAGAATGGAGATCCGGTTACGGCGATGAGAAAGACTATATCCTTCGTCAAATCAGCCATTATTCCAATATTATTCTTATGAATCGGGAATTGATCGAGCTCGATACGAACTATTTCAGATTGCTGAATATAATGGGAAATTAAAAATATTACGGAATAATTGTTTATAATTAATTAGTACCCTTTACTATTTTTTTACAACGATCGATACTTGGATTATCAAAACTAAACAAGGAGAACAGGTTAATGAATATACACAAATCATTTTACACATTTGACATTGAATATAGTAATGCGCCTGTCCGTTGTTAGCGATTTATAATAATTTGCAACCACGCCGCAGCCATTACAATGGCTGCGGCTTTTTTTATACCCGGGAAAATTACTGGATAAAGCCGCATAGACTTCATGGACGAAGTTATGCGGTTTTTTTTATCGGCCTCACATTATCAGGAGAAGAGAATGCTGATTGACAACACTTATGAAACACTACTAATGACCAAGATGAAAATGGAAGATTTTCATGAAACAGCAAACCAACTGAGAATGGCCTCCATCTTAAAAAAAGAAAGGTCTCAAAAGCACAGTAAAGCTGTCACATTCATCTTACAAGAAACGGGAAAGGCACTTATCACAGGTGGTAACCGCCTTCTAAAAATCGCCTGAAGCGAAAATTCAGGCACGGCTATGAGTCGTACCGGAAGAACGAAGTTCTGAGGAACGATCTCACATGCATCCAAAGGATGGTCGTATGTTTAATGACACGGATTATTACGCACTTTACCTTGCAAAACTAAAAGGTAAAGAACTGATGGACTTTTACGAAAGTGAAAAAATGAGAAAAGAATTGTCTAAGGACAACAATAAGAAGAATGGGATTGTAAAATCCATTCTCACAGGTGCTGGAAATGTGATGGTTTCCAAAGGCACCAAATTACTCGAGATTGCTTGAGTATAAACCCAACATTTGAATAGATAATCGGGACAGCCAGGGCTGTCCCCTTTTTTTTTCCTGAAAAGGACATTATTATTTTATTATAGGAGTTTAAAATATTGATGAGTTACAAAGAGAAAATCAAACCACCCAAACAGGGAATCGAAATGATGATTATTGCTGTTTTGAGCATTCTGGTTTATTTATTTTCGTCACAAGTTGATATCCTCGAAAAAATTGTATCATTCTCCAGGTCTCATGAAAAATACGAACTGGACGAACTCATTACGGTAGCTATATTTCTATCTATTGCGCTTATTATATTTATCGGACGAAGGATGAGAGAATTCCGAACAGCATCCCTTCTGCTGCAAAAGAAAAATACAAAACTGGAAGAAGCAATTGCAGAAATAAAACAGCTAAAGGGGATTCTCCCTATTTGCGCGTCCTGTAAGATGATCCGAGATGATGAGGGATACTGGCATCAGGTAGAAGTTTATGTGAAAGAACACAGCGAAGCAGAATTCAGCCATGGATTGTGTCCCGATTGTGCGCAGAAACTCTATCCTGATCATTACAATGATAAAGAGAACAAGTAGTTATTCGCTATAATCGAGAATTTCTTTTTTCAGATAATCAGAATATTCGCTTAAAGCTTTAATAACCATTTTCTCTCCGGCCGAGAGCTGATGACTTTTTTTATACGACTCAAGTCTTTTGTTGAATTCACCAAAATCCGAGGTCTCTCCATCGACGGGAGGCATGAGGATTCTACCGGCACAGAAGCTAATCCACCTCTTTTTTTCCTCTTCGCTCATAGTTTCGGGAAAATTTCTCCCCTGAAAACGCCTGAGCATTTCGGGAACACGGGGATCTTCAAAAACGAGATCCCCTTTGAAAATATCCTTACCGGATCTTTTGTGAATCTCACGGAAAGCTTTTTTATCGTCATCAAGAAAAAATCCACCACTGTAAATCTGAAAGTCCGGATCGGTTTTTTCAGAGAGAATCCTGCTGTCATAAACCTTGTGCAGTTTCTGAATCAGATTTTCCCCTTTTTTAAGTTTTTCAAAGTTTTCCAGTGAGGTTTTTATATCCAGTCCCAGACGGAGGGCATTTTCTTCCGTCAGGGTATTGAAAGGTGCTACGGCGGGGCATTTGTTCAAATGAATCCCCTTTACGGGAATTCGCTTGACCCCGTCGGGCATCTGATCGTGCCTTGTAAATATTCTCTTCTGAATCTCTTCGACCGACAGGTCCAGCAGTGGTGCAGGATCTTCTGAGAGATCGTATGAAAGTATGCAGTTTCTGTTATTGGGGTCAACCGTAAGAGGCAGAACAATACCCGTACACCCTTTGCCGTTTGTAAACATGGAAGATGTGTGTATAAGCGGTTTGGGATTGTGGAGATCTATCATGGTAGCCACTTCGTTCTTTTTCCGAAGTTTAAAATAATATTTGAAAAGCTTTGGTTGTTTTTCATGAATCAGTTTTGCCAGATCAATAGTGGCATAGACGTCAGACAATGCGTCATGAGCATTTTTATGACTCAAGCCATTGGCTTTAGTCAGTTCCTCCAGTTTAAAAACCGGTCTCCCCTCTTCGTTAACAGGCCAATTTATACCTTCTGGTCTGAGATCATGAGTCATTCTGAGCAGATCGATGATGTCCCAGCGGCTATTCCCACCGGACCATTCGCGCACATAGGGATCATAGAAATTTCTGTAGTAGAGATTGCGCATAAACTCATCGTCAAAACGGATGCTGTTGTATCCGGCGACACAGGTCCCCGGCCTGAGAAATTGTTGATTGATCGCTTTTATAAACTCATATTCCGTAAGCCCCTTTTCGAGAGTCTCCTGAGGGCTGATCCCTGTGATGAGGCAGGCCATGGGATCGGGAACATAATCGGGAGTTATTTTACAATAGAGAACCGTCGGATCTCCTATTGGTTCAAAATTACTGTCTGTTCTTACGGCTGCGAACTGAGCCACTTTATCCCAGGCGGAATCTCTGCCGAAGGTTTCTATATCGTACCACAATATTGTCTGATTCATATTGATAAGATTATACAGTCTCTTATTGTTTTAAAACAAGCTTTATCCGGTCCTTTAAACATGCTACTATTTCTCCATTGACAAAAACTCCATTCGAATAAGGTGTACAGATGATCTACAGACCTCTGGGTAATACAGGAATAAATATCTCCTCTCTGGGTTTCGGCTGCATGAGGCTTCCCATGATTGAAAAGGATGAGAATAAAATCATCGACCAGGAAAAAGTCGATGAGATGTTTCGAAAGGCTTTTGAATTGGGAGTAAACTATTTCGATACAGCCTGGTTCTACAATGATTTCCTCAGTGAAGCCGCTGTAGGTAAGGCTCTTAAACCGATTCGGGACAAGGTTTATGTCTCGACAAAATGCCCCAGCCATCTGGTCAAAGAACCGGGAGATTACACTAAATTTCTGACACAACAGTTGGAAAGACTCGATATGGATTACGTCGACATCTATCACTTTCACGGTATAGGATACGAGAAGTTCCTGAAAATTGAAGAGAAAACAGGCTGGTTGGCCGAAGCAGAAAAAGCCAAAAAAGAGGGACTGATCAAACACATTGCCTTCTCCTTCCACGACAAACCGGAAAATATGATCAAACTGGTCGATCTGGGACATTTTGAATCAGTCCTCTGCCAGTACAACCTAATCGATCAAAGCAATAATAAGGCTATAGAATACGCCAAAGAGAAAGGCCTGGGTGTTATCATCATGGGACCACTGGGAGGTGGCCGTGTTTCCGGTCTTCCCACTGATTTGACAAAAGAACTGAATATAGGAGTGCAGAGCAGTGTTGAACTGGCACTTCGCTTTGTCTTTTCCAATCAAAATATTGATTGCGCTCTTTCGGGTATGGAAAATATAAACATGGTTGAGGAGAATGCCAAACTTTCTGAAGGGCGATCTGAGTTGGCTCCCGACGAAGTAACAGCACTCAACAGTGTCATGGAGAAAAACAGCAAACTTTCCGACCTCTACTGTACAGGATGCAACTACTGTATGCCCTGTCCCTTTGACGTTAATATTCCCCATATTTTCAAAATGATGAATTATTACAGAGTTTACAATATTAAAGATTTTGCTGTAGATGGATATACCGAAATTGGTATCAATCAGTTTGTTAAAGGGAAAAAAGCCGATGCCTGCACCGACTGCGGAGTCTGCGAAACGAAATGTCCTCAGAAAATCGAAATAAGAAAACAATTGAAAGAGAGCCATCTAACGTTAGGAGTGTAGAATTCACTGCGGCAATGATTCGAAAAGAATCTTGAAAGAATGACTATCATCGAGTAAAACAACCGAACGATGGAAAAATACAAAAGTAAAAAGGAATTATCCCGCCAATGGAAATAACACTGATAACAATTCTGATAATGGCAGCCACTGGTTTTCTCGCCGGGTTTGTAGACTCCATAGCAGGTGGTGGAGGGATTATTACTGTTCCCGTTCTGCTTTCTCTGGGACTGCCTCCCCATCTGGCTCTGGGAACCAATAAATTACAGGCTTGCTTCGGAAGTATAACTTCGACAACAAGGTACTACCGGAAGGGTCTTTTTACTCTCAGGGAAACATGGCTTGGAATTATTTTCACCCTTATAGGAGCTCTCATCGGAACAATTCTAATCCAGATGATCAATGCCGACTTTCTCATGAAAGCTATTCCTCTTTTTTTACTAGCTGTATTCCTCTATACTCTGCTCAGTCCCAAACTAGGAGCAACTGACCGTCAGGTAAATATTTCGAAAATGGTCTTCTTCCCCGTTGCCGGAATACTTCTCGGTTTTTATGATGGTTTTTTCGGTCCCGGAACAGGATCATTCTGGACAATAGCTCTGGTTGTCTTATTCGGTTTAAACCTGAAAAAGGCCACGGGAACAACAAAAGTAATGAATTTTACCAGTAATATAGTCTCGCTCATAGTCTTCCTTATAGGGGGAAAGGTTGTTTTGATTGCAGGTCTTGTTATGGGATCGGGACAGATTATGGGTGCATGGGCCGGGTCGCATATGGTAATCAAGCACAGTACAAAATTTATCAGAGTCTTTTTTCTTATTGTCGTTGCCGCTACAATTACAAAAATAATCTGGAGTGAGTTCTTCTGATGTCTAAAATAATGTCTATGCTGCTGATGATTATGATCAGCCTAACTGTTGGATATACTATCAAAAATATTCATGAGAGAGAAAAGGTCAGACTACCTTTTCCCATAAAAGATATAAGGAAATTTCTTCAGAGACTGACTCTGATCGGTTTCGTTCCCATTACCGTTACAACAAGTGTCTGGATAGCCCCTATAAAGAATTTACAGATAATATCCCTCCCTTTCATAGGCTTGCTGGCGCTGGCGTCAGGTTCACTCATTGCCTTAGCCTTTGCCGGCCCCCTACAGTTAAATCAAAAACAGAAAGCTGTGTATTTTGTTTCAGGAGGCTTTTCCAATCTAGGTTCTCTCGGTGGGCTAATCTCGTTTATTTTACTTGGTGAAGCGGGTTTCGCTCTCGTTTCTTTCTACATTTTTCTCGAGAGAATCTGGTATTTCGGTGTAGGATTCCCCTATGCTAAAAGCCAAAGTCTCAAAGAAGGGGAGAAAGAGAGTTTTAAAGTAATTATGAGAAATATGTTTGTCGATCCCTTTGTTATGATGACACTACTGAGTATGATTGCAGGAATTGTTTTAAACCTCAGCAGTTTGAACAGACCGGAAATCTTCGAGTCCATCAATGCGGTTCTGGTCCCTTTGGGATCTGTTTTTATTTTGATTTCCATTGGAATGGGGATGAAACTCAGCGCCGTGGGGAAATATATCAAACCAGGACTGATTATGATTTTGATTAAAACTTTGATCATTCCGGCTCTGATTGTCTCGCTTTCCTGGTTTCTGGGCATGGGACAGATTTCCGACGGACTTCCTCTAAAAGTCGTACTGATTCTATCGTCAATGCCCATCGGTTTTACGGCTCTCATACCTCCGTCTATCTACGACCTGGATCTGGATATGGCCAATTCTTGCTGGTTGATCTCCAATGCGGCGCTCCTGATTATCGTACCTCTATTATCAATCGTGGTACCTCTTTTATAAAAGCGTCATTCTTGACATGACTTATGGCTCGCCCTATCATTGGGCAAGATGGATTTCTCCAATAATATCAGTTTACAAAAACAGGAGTCACTCCGGCCCAGTATTTTACGGGTAAAGAATCATAAGAGCAATTTTTTACAATACATTTTTATTACCATACATTATATTCTCGTTAAACAGTTAAAAGAGGCATAAATGGAAGAGTCAAATACACTATCAAAATCGATTATAGATAAGGAAACCCTATTGCCAGTTATGGCGTTGCTCGCAGCGGCAATATTCTGGGGAAGTTCTTTCGCCGGGACCCGGTATGCCTTAAGATCACTGGATCCCCAGATAATCATCTGGGTCAGAATGGTCACTGCCCTTATAGTGATTCTCCCGTTCTCCGCGAAATTGAAACCACAGGACTACAGAAAGGGTGATTGGAAAATGCTGGTCCCCATGGTTCTCTTTCAGCCATGCCTCTATTTCCTACTCGAATCCAATGCTCTTCGCTTTACCACATCGACTCAGGCAGGAGTTATTTCAGCTGCAGCACCCATACTCATAACTTTGGGAGCCTGGCTTTTCCTCTCTGAATCGATCAGCAAAACCACAGTGATCGGACTGGGACTCTCTGTGGGGGGAGTGGTTCTTCTCACAATAAGTCAGGGAAGTGAAAGCACCGCCGAAAATCCCCTATTGGGCAATTCCATGGAGTTTATCGCTATGATATTTGCCGCTGCAAATATGCTCATAATTAAAAAACTGAGCAGTCGCTACAATCCATGGACACTGACAGCCATGCAGATAATGGCAGGATTTGTTTTTTTCAGTCCAGGATTGATAAAAGCGATCAATCTGGAAAGCTCGGTCTGGACAGGAGAACTGATATTGATCCTGGTGTATATGGGAGTATTTGTTTCACTGGGAGCCTTCGGTCTCTACAACTGGGCCATGAGCCACCTGCCGGCGTCAAAGGCATCGACCTTTATCAATCTAACACCGGTTATGGCCATAATTACTGGATGGATTGTACTGGGAGAGGGATTAAATACACGGCAGAGTCTAGCGGCTGTTGTGGTTATTATCGGGGTGCTGTTGAGTCAGAAGAAAAAATGAATCCGACATTGGAAGTTTATTCGAGATAATCTATTATCGTCTTAAAAACCTGTGTCTGTATCTGTTCATTTTCATTGTAGAGCTGATGATTTCCACCTTCAATTATCACGGCTTGAGACTGTGGGAATTTATCCTTTATGAATTTCAGATTATATTTCCAGTCAACTGTAATATCCCCATCACCCTGGATGACCAGAAACTCTCTGTCAGATCCAATGTCCAGTTTGATGTCATGATTCCAGTTGCGCAGAGATTGAAACCAGCTCAGCGGCACTTTGCCGTATTGCAGGGGATCTTTATTTTTAATGAAATTCAGATATTCTTCATTGGAAGAGTTTTCCCTGAAAATTCTGGGTACTTCATCAACAAAAAGATCAGCAACCCAGTTTCCAGCGATAGACATTTTCCAGTGATTGGAATGAATCAAAGGGGCCGCTACAATTATCCTTGTGTAATTATCCAGCTGATTTTTCAGTAAACCATCGATGATCATCGCCCCACCGGTACTGTGGCCAATCAAGTGAAAAGGAGAGTCCAGCTCATTAAAAACGATACTGCTCAATTCAGTCAGAATCCCCCTGTATTCAGAGAAATCATTGATCTGGGCTTTTGCACCACCGGATAAGCCATGACCCGGCAGATCATAGGTTACAACAGCGTAATTCTTCTTCAGGAAACTGTCGATTAAGTTTTTTTCAATACCCGTATGATCATAATAACCATGAACAGCTAAAACAGTGCCTCGGGGCATTACCGGTTTGAAATAATGAACCGCTATTTTATAATCATATAGATTTAAGAAACCCTGTTGATGGATTACACCGGGAAAGTCCAATCCGTAAAATCGATTGAACTCTTGAGCGTAACTATTAACATCAACAACTTCGTCACTGACAAAAGTCATTTCTGTGAGACTTTCACGGGTTTGAGTGACTAAATCGTTCATTTGACCAGCCTTCTTTTCTGTACAGGAACAAAACAATATGATTACAACGGGGACAAGAAAATTTCGGACAATATTCATTTACTGTTAGTCTATCACAAAAGAGATGTGATTCGGTGTCATGAACAGAAGATTCGCTGTTTTATCCGAAATATAAAAGGTGCCGTATTATTCTAAGTACTCATCGGCAGACAAAATATTTCACTCTGATTCCAATCCTTTTTAACTTTACTAATCTTTTATGGTATTCCCTTTCTCTATGGCTAATTATCTTCCACTCCCCCACAGACTCTCTCTTTATATACAGTCAAGAAATGTACCAGCATGAGATTGCTATAAAGAGGGTTTAGAGAAGCTCTATGTGAAATATTATCAGCTATTCTTACTCTGGAAGTCCCCTATCAGCAAGATATGAAAATAAATCCCCCTGTTTTTCCGAGACTTTTATTGATTCGGAGTTTTTCATCCTTGTAACATTTTCATCTCCTCTAAGACAATCACAGAGAAGAGGTGATTCGGGGTCATGTTGGGAAAACCGCTTAAAGGCACTCTTCTTATCAATATTGGCATAACAATAGATGCAATCGTTAGTACAGGTATTATAAGTTCCTAAATCACGGCTAGCCACACAGCTGCATACATCCCGCTGAGAAACATCTTTGGATACTTTAATTTTGCAGCTCAGAATATCCTCTATCAGAACATCATCGATGCATTTGTTTCTTTTTATCCCCAGATCACTAAAATTTCTATTTTCCCCGCATGAGGCAAGTGCGATTGAATGACTTTTGGCAATAGAACTGAACTGTTCGATCAAGTCCCTTTTGATCTGTATTTCGGGGTTATAGATTTTCATGGTTGCTAAATTAGCCCGTATTTTTTTATATTCTTCGAGAAAACTGAATACGCATTTATCAGTATACCCTTCCAGTTCTCCCGTCAGATACTCAAACCATTTCAAGTGATATTGTACATCAATCTCAGGGGAAAAAAGTATAGGGTTGTATCGCCAGATAATTTTCTGTTTCCCATTCCTTACCGACAGTTCACGGAATGTTTTTATGATATTTTTCTTCACATCAACATGGCTCTCAATATCCCGGCCGTAAGGATTTATCGTTACAGAAAAATAGTACTGGTATCCCATACTGTCTATTTCATCGAGATGAATCATCAGGTTGCGGGGATTTTTTGTCCAGAAAACAATGCAGTCGATATTTTCCGGAGAGAGAGGAATCAATGAGACCTGTTTGGGATTCATGGGGTTTCTCACAAGGACTTCTCCAGCCCTCAAGCGGTTTAGAAACCAGTCACTATAGAGAGCCGGTATATCTGTCCTTCTGCTGACACTGAGTATCATAAAATCATTTTCTCCTGAATCAACTGAAGATTTATATAATTTTTAAACTATCAATTTTTAAAAACCATAAACTGCAATAAAAAAGATTAAATAGATATTATAAATGAAACATATAGCAGTTTATTCACGGAGGATTGATATGTTTATATCCTATCTAACTCAATTATATTAAAATATTAAAATGATCACAAATATATTACCTATATTGACTTTTGCCCTCATTACAACATTCACACCCGGTCCTAATAATATTACAAGCGCTTCGATGGGCCTGAACAATAGTTATCGAAAGACTCTTCCCTATTTACTCGGTATATTCAGTGGCTTTTTTATTATAATGATACTAAGCGCGTTTATGACTGTTACTCTGTTACAGACTCTGCCCGGAGTAGAAAATATATTGGGAATAATCGGTGCGATCTATATTCTATGGCTTGCATATCACACATTAAAGACTAATTATTCATTTGCAGACACAAATCAGAAACCACTTGGATTTACAAAAGGGCTTTTCCTTCAGATTTTCAATCCGAAAGTGATTATTTACGGAATAACAATCTATTCAACTTTTTTAAAAGAATTGCCGAGAAATACCGCGGCTCTACCGGTTTCGGCATTATCTCTTGCTTTTATCAGCTTTAGTTCTACGACAACATGGAATCTCTTCGGCGCATTAATTCGGAAATACATGAAAAATGACAAAATCAAGTTCATTTTGAATATGATATTATCTCTGATGCTGGTGCTAACGGCAGTTAAAATATCAGGGATTACAGACTATTTTAAATAGAAAGACTTGGTTATATTACAGAGATAAAATAAGGAAACAACCCATTGAAACAAGCTTTGAACCATAAAATAACCTATCTCCTCAGCATCGGCATTGTCGTAAAACTTCTCGTTGATACGAGCTTTCAGCTTTTTAATCCTTTTTTAACCATTATAGCCGCCGGTGTCGGAATATCGGCTGTTTCTCTCGGTGGACTGGTGGGAATCCGTAGTTTTATAGGTTTGAGCGCCCCCTTAATAGGCATAGTTGCAGACAGAATCGGTTACAGAAAAATCATGCAGATAAGTCTGATTATATCCGGTGCGGGGCTCTTGATAGCAGGTTTCTCAAAAAACGCCGGCTTTTTCGCAACGGGAGTCATCATGACAGGTCTCGGACAGGCGGGATTCACTCCTAATATCCATGCTCATGTAAGCTCGAAACTCCCCTATGAGAAGAGAGCCATGGGAATCGGCATTCTTGAATACTCCTGGGCTTTGGCCGGGATGGTCGGTTTACTGGGAGCCGGTTTGCTTATTGAAGGATTCAGTTGGCGATCACCGTTCATAGTACTGGGAATAGCTCTTCTGGCTTCTTCAATACTGCTCTTCTCTCTTCCCGAAAGTAAAACCGTCACGAGTCGGAAAAGCAGTCTCTCGGGAAAAGAGAAACTATTAGATTTTATTAATCTGGGATCAAATGCCCGATCGGCATGGGGAAGTCTCTTCGTTCAGGGATTTTCCATGTTCGCTCTTATGCACTTAATGATAATTCACGGAGGATGGCTCGTAGATGAATTTGGTTTGTCCGCATCGATTCTGGGAACAGTTGCCCTTATCATGGGTTTTACGGATCTTGCGGCCAGTGTTTCGGTTAGTCTTTTTGTCGATAAAATAGGGAAAAAACGCAGTGTCGCCATAGGGATAAGCGGCATGATTATCGGTTTCATACTTCTTCCCTTCTTAAGGTTGTCATTATTGACAGCTGTTATAGCTTTAATTATCCCCAGAACTTTTTTTGAGTTTACCATAGTAAGCAATATCGCCCTTGTCAGTGAACAGGTCCCGGATCAAAGAGGTAAAATGCTCAGCCTGAATTCGGCTTTTGGTTTGATGGGAATCACAACAGCTTCGGTACTGGGACCATTAAATTATTATAATTTTGGAATTACCGGACTGGCCATAACAAGTATGATTTCAGCAGTAATTGCCCTTATGATACACCTGCTACTGGTGCGAGACAGGTAGTCTATTCTGAGTCTTGTATCCAGGTAAATATTCCTTCAGAAGTTCATCATATCGACCAGTTTCCATTAACGATTTTAAACCTCGTTCAAAGAGTAGAGCATTTTGTCCATTTTCAGGAATACTCTTAGATAAAAGAAGGCATAAATCACTGATTTGAATTGGTTCAGGACTAAAAGTAATGTTCGCGGCCTGCTCAGCAGGCAAGTAGCTATTGATAAGAAAAAGTCCGACATCAACTTCGCAGGGCCATAAATCAAAACGCCTTTTTTGAAGCATTTTTATGCTCTGCTCTTCTGAATTTGTTATTTCACTGACGATTATATTCTCATCGATCACCTGCTTGAGTATGGGACCGTAATTGTACCCCTCTATTAATCCGACGGAGAATTCTTCAAGGTCTTTCAGGTTTTCCCAATCAAATTCTAGATCTTTATGATGGAATAAAACTACATCTTCTAAAAGCAGCGGTGTGGAAACATAAAAGGCCAGCTCTCTCTCATAAGTGCTGTTCCATCCGACAATCCCATGCCACAATCCCGAAAGAACATTATCATAGCCTCTCTTCCAGGGTGCGACCCGAAATTCAACGTCAATACCTTCAAGAGCAAATGCTTCTTTCGTTATCTGAGCGAGAACTCCATAGGGTTCCGTTTCGGATTTGATGGGTTCCCAGGCATTAATGGCAATAATAACAGTAGATGTATCAGCACTGAATATAGATGCCGACAAGAATAGATATATAACAATAATAATTTTTTTAAATATAGCCATATTTATATTATAGAACATTCAAGAGCTTTTAGAATATTTCTAGATTTTTTTCTTTCAAAAAAACTATTCCCGATTCTTTCTCCTGACAAATAT
>JADGDJ010000227.1 GCA_016744925.1 Spirochaetaceae bacterium | reverse complement strand
TCTATTCTCCCTTGGAAAAAACTGAGATTTAATTCTATCGATGCCAAAGAAAATAAAAGGCGTCAGAAGTGTATTATAAGCAATTTCAATAAGGAAATATTTTGAAAAAATACTATGCACGGGAACCGAAAGAGAGAAAAGAGAAACAACTGCAAATGCCAGAATCCGGTTAAGAACAGTTGCGATCAGCACAAAAAGCATGGGCATTACAACTCTATCCAGGATAATCAAACCTTTAAAGGAGCCATAGAGAGACCCTATTACCGTCTTGATCAGGGCGTGAAAACCCAAAGGTGAGATGCTTATGGCATCCTCAATAAATCCCGTGGCAAAACCGCAAATTGTACCGTGAAGGCCTCCGTTATAAAATGAGGTATAAACTAAATAGATCAAATAAATATTGGGTATAACATCAAGAATAGCCACATGTCTCAACAATGTAGATTGAAGAATTATGGATATAAAGAGAAAAAGAGCACTCAAGAAAATTTTTCTAATCATTATCAATTCCGGTTATAACATAGACATATTCCAATTTGGAAAAGTCAATCACAGGCTTGATTTTTATTTCGAGAGAAGTGACATATTCATCTGAATTGATCTCCGATACCCGTCCGATATTCAATCCTTTTGGATATATGGATTTCATCCCCGATGTGATAATCATATCCCCATTGGATATTTCACTTCTCGCTGTTTTCTTGACGTATTTCATCTCAATTAGATCACCGGAGATTCCTGTTCCATTTACAAGTCCCTCATTTCTGCTCCTCTGGAGTCTCGCAGAAATATAACTCGAACTATCAAATATAGGCATCACGATTGAGGACGAACGTCCAACATTAATAACTTTGCCGACAAGACCATATATGCCATCCTGATATGCAGTCACCGCCATATTTTTGACAATACCTTCATTGGAGCCTTTATTTATGACAAGAGAAGCAAAAAGATTTTCAGGCGCTTTGCTGATAATTTCACAGGAAATATGATCTGTTTCAATATCTCCGGAAAAGTCCAGCTGTTCCCTGAGCATTTCATTTTCTTTCTTCAACTCCGTAACATATCTTTCGATTCCAGTATAGGCGCTTAGTCTCTCAAGAGCTTCACTGTGAGCTTCCTGCAACTGTCGAAGCTCATTTATAGCATTGACTTTATTTTTCGTACCGGTAACTGCCGAAGCAACTCCTTGCTGAAAAAGAGAAATAACTGTCAGTCCTGAGTTTTTTACAACTGAGAGAACTTTGGAATCAGTAAATGATATCAAAAGGGATGCAGCAATTAAAAGGACGCATATGATTGCGCCCTTTAATACCTTGCTGTTTTTTTTAAGATTTGAATAGCGTTTTCTAGCCATTATACATCCTAGCCATTCAGATTATTGTATATACTTCTGCTCTGACTGGCATCTCTAGCATGATCGAAATACATCCCCGCACCTAGCGCAACACACAAAAGAGGTTTTTCGGCCAGAATAACAGGGACTCCGGTTTCTTTGGAAATAAGCTTTGTCAGACCCTTAAGGTTAGAACCACCTCCGGTCATTACAATTCCTCTCTCAACAATATCACCAGCCAATTCAGGAGGAGTTTGTCCGAGAGTTTTTTTAATTTCTTCACAAATCAGATTGATAGGTTCCTGTAGAGCTTCTCGGACTTCAACAGAATCTATTTCCAGTCTTCTTGGCAGTCCGGTAATAGCATCAGTTCCTTTTATTTCCATCTTTTCTATTTTCTGCTCAGGAGAAGCATTTCCAATATTCATCTTCAGTTTCTCTGCAGTCTGTTCACCAATGATCAGATTGTGAACACTTCGGACATGTTTGATAATTGAGACATCAAAAGCATCACCACCGACACGGATAGCGTTTGTTACAACCATCCCTCCCAGTGAGATTACTGAAATTTCAGATGTACCACCACCGATATCGCAAACCATATGTCCCGCTGGTTCAAATATTGGAATATTCGCACCAATAGCCGCTGCGAGAGATTCTTCAATAATTTCTACTTCTCTCGCACCTGCTTTATAAGCACATTCCTCAACTGCTCTCTTTTCCACTTCAGTTATGCATGAAGGAACACCGATAACTATTCTAGGTTTGACCAGCCATCTTTTAGGAAGAACTTTGGCTATGAAGTAACGTATCATTTTTTCAGTGGTTTCCAGGTCAGCGATAACACCGTCACGCAATGGACGAATAGCAATGATATCGTCAGGAGTCCTCCAGAGCATTTTTTTTGCATCGGCTCCGACGGCGACAACTCTTTTAGTGCCGCGCTCTACTGCGACAACAGAAGGTTCACTGCAGACAATTCCTTTGCCGCGTATATATATAAGAGTATTACAAGTACCCAGATCGATTCCAATATCCGTTGATAGGGATTTAAACATTTTCATAGCTGACATTTACACTCCAATTTACTGCTAACCGTATAATCTTCTAAGAGCACCTACATGCTTAGGATTAATTCTCGCTGTTTTATGCCACTCGGAACGGGCTTTGGGAATGTCATCAAGAAAGAAATACACTTCTCCCAGTAAGAAATGGTAATTTTCATTACTTTTTTCTAAAACAATTAATTCCAGTAAGACAGTTTCCGCTACTGAGTAGTTTTTCATATCATAATAGAGATTTGCAAGTTGAAAAAGACCTTTTTTCTTAAGCAGTTCATCTCTGGTCGTATCTATCATTAGTTTAAGATATTTTTCACTATTATCATACATTCTATTTTTGATATAGTCTTCTGATATTTTTAAATATAACATATCTGTAGCATTTATCTGTAATGCTTTTAAATAATACTTAATACTGTTCTCATAATCACCTAAAAGGGAATAGGATTGCCCCAGATACTCATAACTATCTTCATTGATGTACCCATCCTCAACAGATGTATTGAGATGAAATACCGCAAGATCGGAGTAATAATAATTCTTATGCAGATAAGCTTTTCCCAAAATGTAATGTATGCGCGATTCCATAGGAATCTGATCTTGGATAAGGACTTTGCGAAGTAGAAAAATAGAACGATTCAAGAGGGGTATAGCTCGCTCATTCGAAACTTGAGAAACACCCTTGTAAAAATAGGAAAACCCACAGTATATAAGCGCAATGGTATCGAGAGGTTCTTTCTCAAGCTGCTTCTCTGTCAATTCAATAATCCGATCATAATCACCAGTTTCCCAGATAAGAGAGATATCTACACTGTCAATTTTATTGGATAAATTCCTGTTTAATCCCTCAGCACCTTTAAAAAGTGCAATAGAGCCAATGATCAGGATAATAGCGCCTGTCGGTATTACAAGATTTATTCCGCTTTTACGGGTTCTTTTATTCGCACTTATTAAATTTCTCATAATACACCAAAAAAAGATAACAGGACTATAAGCCGGGTTCTGTAATCGATTGCCATCTATCTGACATTTCCGTCACCGGATATGCTTTAGCGATCCACCCGCAGAATAAGAACGAGAAATTCAACTGCTGCTTGACCTTGCTCCTGATGAGGTTTACCATGCGTTTTTCCTTTCGGAAAAACCGGTGGGCTCTTACTCCACCTTTTCACCCTTACCCCGATAAATAAATACCTGGGCGGTATATTTTCTGCGGCACTTTCTGTTAGTTCAATTGAACCACCCGGGCGTTACCCGGCATCATTCTCTATGGAGCCCGGACTTTCCTCTACAGAAAAAGGCTGGCCGCGAAAAACTCTCGCTGCTCGCCCATGCAACCTTTAATCTGCAGCGGCAATCCGTCCCGTTATCATATTATATCTTTTATTTACTCAAAATCATCATCGACAAGATCAGCTAATCCACCGACATCATCTTCATCATAGGTATCTTCAAAAACTTCTTCCTGTTCACCGAAGAATAAGATCCTGCTGCAGTATGGACAAAATAAAATCCCTTCGCCAGTACGAACTTCATTGACAAACTGTCCTGGAAGCATCATATGACAACCGGTACAAACACCGCTTGTGACAGGAACGATACCGAGTCCAGATTTATTTTTAATGATTCTTTCGAATTTGAAGAGAATATCTTCATCCATTCCTGGAATAATAGCTTTCTCTTCAGACATCAACTCTTTAAGGTGTACATGCTTCTCGTCACTTTCAGCTTTGATTTTAGCATCTTCCTCTTTGAGCTCCTCTTCTTCAGAAGCAATCATCTCTTCGTCTTTTTTAAGCTCAGTGGACATCTCTTCAAGATTACGTTCTTCTTTCTGAATTTCTCTTCTGAAGTACTGCTCTTTTTCTGTAGCGGATTTTATCTCTTTTTCAAGAGCTTCATATTCTCTCTGAGTAGAGATGACATCCATTTTTTTCTCACTGTCTTCTCTAAGCATCTCAGCTTCACCGAGCTCTTTTTTCAAATTCAGTAAGCTTCTTTTGGTCCCTTCAAATCTCTCATTGCTTTCAATGTAAGATTTTTTAAGCCTATTCAGAAGCTCCTGTTTTTTTGCAAGGGCTCTCGGTATTTCATGAATCTCATGTTCCAGTTCAAATTTTCTCGATAGAATATCCTGCAACTGCTGTAATTTTTCAAATGTACTCTGCATATGATAAAAATCCCCTTAATTTTCTAAATAGTCTTTTAGCCGTCTGCTTCGCTTAGGATGCCTTAAGCGCCTGAGAGCTTTAGCTTCAATCTGCCGGATTCTCTCTCTGGTTACATTAAAATACAATCCAACTTCTTCCAATGTCAATGAGTAACCATCTTCAAGACCGAATCTCATCTTAAGAACTTCCTGTTCTCTCGGAGGAAGAGTCTCAAGAACATCTTGAAGCTGTTCCTGAAGTATGGTAAATGCTGTCTGATTTTCAGGATTTTCCACAACTTTGTCTTCAATAAAGTCACCGAGCAGAGAGTCTTCTTCCTCTCCGATGGGGGTTTCCAGTGAAATCGGTTCTCTAGCAACATTTTTGACAGATTTTACTCTGGCAACTGTCCAGCCGAGCTTTTCAGCTATTTCCTCATCGGTCGGCTCACGCCCCTTCACCTGCATCAACTGTCTCGATTCACGAACAACTTTATTGATCTGTTCGATCATATGAACCGGAACACGAATAGTTCGTGCCTGATCGGAGATTGAGCGTGTGATGGCCTGCCTTATCCACCATGTTGCATAAGTCGAAAATTTATATCCTTTTCGATATTCAAACTTTTCAACAGCTTTTATGAGACCGATATTACCCTCTTGAACAAGATCAAAAAAATGCAAACCACGATTGGTATATTTTTTAGCAATACTGACAACCAATCGAAGGTTAGCTTTTATCAACCTGTCCTTGGCGCTTTTCATCATTATACGCCCGTGGTTTATATCATCAGCCTTTTCGAGAATCTCTTCAACAGAAGTATCGAACTCGATCTCCAGATCACGAATATTTTTTTCTGCAACCTGAACCAGTCTTATCTGCTCTTTAATCTCATCAGCAGTAAGCCCCAGCTCCTCTTCGATTTCCCGTCTTTTGGAACTGGATGCGAGACCTCTTCCCAGTGATCGAATCTCTCTCATACTGTTTACACGTAGGATTCGTTCTATTTTCTCTTGAATCTTTGTGTTTTTCTTAATTTTACTTGCAGCATCAACATATTTTTCAGAAAATGAAAGAATCTCTTCCTGATGCATGTCTATCTCTGAAATAAACTTCATCAACTCGATTCTTTTTTTCTGAAGAGTTTCGTCTGAGAGAACATCACCATCGGTAGCCACGACTTTCTGCTTCATTTCAAAATACTGCTTCAGTGATGACATTATCGCTTTCAACGGTTCTCTATAATACTGATTAAGACGCCTTCTCTCTGAGAGCATTTCTGAAATTTCTTTTTTCGAAAGGCCCATATTGTGAGGATCGTCTTTTGAAAAAGCTCTATGAGCGAGATCAAAAAACTCGGCAATAATCATTCCCGAATCTTTGAGTATGTTTTTAATGATGTTTTCGCCGTCTTCCATTTTCATGGAAAGCTCGACTTCCTGTTCTGCCGTAAGAAGATTTTCCTTTCCGATTTCTCTCAAATAGAGACGAATAGGATCATCAATTGATGTTTCCTTCTCATTGACGACAAGTTTTTTCTTCTGATTGGGAAGTACCTGTTCAACTTCTTCTTCCTCTTCTTCCTCTTCTTCTTCATCCAGAACAAGAGAAGGATTAGGTTCAGCCCCTTCTTCCGACTCTGCTGCAGGCACAGCAATTGCTCCTGCGGCAAAACCGTCGAGATCATCTTCTATGTCTTCGTCAATTACATGATCGTCATCTTCGGGGATTTCACCGTCAAGGGAAATTTCAACGTCATCATTATCATCCTCGACAGCATCTTCAGTAGAGACAGCAACTGATTCTCCTGCAAAAGATTCTTCCACTTTAAGAGTGGAATCTCCACTTTCTTCATTCAATTCTATATTATTCTGCTCAAGGAGAGTTATCACTTCTTCAATTTTATCTGAATTTGTAATATCATCCGGCAGGAAGTCATTAACTTCATCATAGGATATCCGCTTTTTTTTAGCTGCATATTCAAGCAGCTTAATTATAGCGGGATCAGTCTTGATATCTGTCATCGACTATCACCTTTTAAAATCTTCTATTTTTTTATCTAACAGTAACTTTTCAGAAATCAATCCAGAAAGCTCATCTTCAGAAGTCATACCTTCAGAATTAAATTTTTCAATTCTGAATTCTATAGCAGATCTGTCGTCAACCATATTCCTGAGAATAATCGTTTTTACAGAAGTGCGAATAACCTCTTCAGGATTGATCAGAAACTGAGATGACGAAAGCTTTTCTACAAGCAGAGAATTCAGCCCACCTTCTCCCATTCGAATCAGAAGAGCTTCAACTGTCACTTCCTTTTCTTTCTCACAATCCATTACCGCCCTATACAACTGAGCAGCATTTTTATCCTTTAAATCATCGACTCCGATACTGTTGGATATTATATTAAAATAATCCCTATTAGCCGCACCGGCAAGCATTAGATATAATTCATCTGAAATCTTAATGATCTCGTCTTTTCTTTCAACCCCGCGACGGACTGGTGCTTTTTTTTGGCGCAAAAAATCACCCAGTATGGATTCCTTTCCAATACCGAGCTTTTCAGCCAAATTGCTCAGACACACATCACGCTTTACGTCGGATATTATTGAAGATATATAAGGAAACAAATCTCTTACAGTTTTCTCCATTCCTTCAGGTGTTTTTATATCATTTGCCTTTATCGCACAATTATAAAGATACTCAAAACTAGTTATAGGACATTTAACTATTTTTTGCAATGTATCGGCGCCATCTTTTTCCATAATATCCGCAGGGTCTCTACCGATGGGAATTTCGGCAACAGATACGTCCAAACCTATGT
>JADGDJ010000401.1 GCA_016744925.1 Spirochaetaceae bacterium | reverse complement strand
GTTTAATACGGTGAAATCGGCTGAAAATACGCTAACATAAAGAATGGACCTGCTTTCTGGGCAGGTCTATTGTTTTTATAATATTTATATTAAAAATTAAGGCGCGCTTCGCTTGAATCTTTATATTTTTCGAAGCTGCGAATCTCGCTTCTCAGGAGAAAATATGGCTCTCAATATTGTAAATAAAATTGATCAATTAATTAAAATTAGAAAAGTTCTTATAAGTCTGTCCGATAAATCCGGTCTGGAAAATTTTGTGAAATCTCTACTGAAAATTAATAAAGATATTGTTTTCTATTCCACCGGCGGAACATATTCCGCCCTTAAAGAGTTTGTCGAAACTGATAATCTTGTAGCTGTATCGGAATATACGGGACAGCCGGAGATGCAGGGCGGTCTGGTGAAAACACTTGATTTTAAGGTTTATATGGGACTTCTCAGTGAAACATATAATGAAGCGCATCAGGAAGATCTTCAAAAAATTGATGGGATAAATTTCGATCTTGTGGCCGTTAATCTCTATCCATTTAGTAAAACTGTAAAGGCGCAGGACTGTACCGTAGAACTGGGTAGAACCAATATCGATATCGGAGGTCCCTGTATGCTCAGAGCCTCAGCTAAGAACTTTTTAAGAGTCCTTTCAGTCTGTAATCCATCGGACTACAATTCTATAATTGATGAGATGAAAGTGAATGATGGAAAAATATCATTAAAAACTCGATTTGCCATGGCTGAAAAAACTTTTAACCATACAGCGGAATACGATAAAAATATATTTGAGTTTTTAAAAAAATCTACTGTGGACGACATGTCCGCCTGTTATGAGAAAGGGGATAAATAATGGCTGATTTGAAGAAATCTTACAGTACAATAATGGAAGATAGTTTCACTCCTCAAATGGAGATCTCATTTATCGAAGAGGGAAAGAAACAAACCCTGATTTATGAAAAAGTAACATGGAATATTGAAGGTGAAGAGAAAGGTCTGCGATATGGTGAGAACCCCGGACAGCCTGCAGCATTATACAAGCCCGTTAACGGCAACATCATTCTCGGCGAGGTTAAAATGCTTGAGATCGGCAATACACTCGCTTCGGACATTGAACTGCTTCAGTCGGGAAAACACCCGGGCAAAACAAATATTGCCGATGCCGATGCGGCTCTGAATATTCTAAAATATTTTTCTGATACGCCCTGCTGTGTCATTATCAAACACAACAACCCCTGTGGTGTTGCTAAATCTGAATCTAATGAGCAGGCTTATACAAATGCTCTTCTGGCTGACAGGATTGCCGCCTTCGGTGGTGCTGTGGCTTTGAACAGAAAAGTGGATGTTAAAACTGCGCAAAGGATGATTGAGAATTATCACGAAGTCATTATTGCTCCCGATTATGAAGAAGGCGCTCTTGAGCTTTTTCACAGTAAAAAAAACCTAAGAGTGTTGAAAATTGAAAATATGAAAAAGCTGGAAACCTTTATCGGGGAACCTATATTGGATTTTAAGTCCATGATGGATGGCGGTGTCATCGTTCAATGGTCCTATATTCCTGAAACATTAAAAAAAGAAAACTTCCTCAAAGCGGAAACTGTGAGAAAAGGTGTCCGGTACAAAGTTGATCGTGAGGCAACAGACGTTGAATCGGATGACATGTTGTTCGGGTGGCTTGTTGAAGCGGGAGTTACATCCAACTCTGTTCTCTATGTTAAAGACGGAAAGACTGTTGCCATCGGTACTGGAGAGCAGGACAGAGTTGGGGTTGCCACTATTGCAAAAGATAAAGCCTATAGAAATATGAAGGATAGAATCTCATGGTCCCGTTACCAAACCCCGTGGACATCTATGACTGATCCTGA
>JADGDJ010000226.1 GCA_016744925.1 Spirochaetaceae bacterium | reverse complement strand
ATACTGTGTAGCTTCGCTTTCATCTTCAATTTCTACTTCGTGTTCCATCTGTTCGAGAAGTTCTTCTGGAATCTCCGTGAGAAAGCGCGATGGTTTCGGTTCAATGAGTTCTCTCATCTGCTTACGCTTCTGACAGGAGGTTATGAACAGTTTTTTTCTAGCTCGGGTAATAGCTACATAAAACAGTCTGCGCTCTTCTTCTACATTTTTTTCATCTTCCGCCACAGCTCTGGCATGAGGCATAATATCCTCTTCTACACCAGCGAGGAATACATTATCGAATTCCAGTCCCTTGGATGCGTGAATGGTCATTAAATTTACTTTGCCACCATCATCATCCTTATTCTCATCTCTATTCACCAGGGTTATTCTGTTAATCCATTTGGAAAGAGAAGCATCAATATTATCAGGATTCTTTTCCCACCTTCTGAAGAAGTCGATAAACATGGTCACATTATCGTATTTCCATTTGGCAATTTTATCATTTTTCTGATGTTCCTGCAGCAGAAATGCCCAATAGTCAATTTCTTCAACCAGAGCCATGGCATTTTCAGCAAGATCTTTTCCCTCTTCAAAGTTCGCAGTATAAGTGTCTATGAGTTCGACAAAATCTGCCAGCCCACCTTTTATAGAATCGGAAACAGGAGCATCACTTGAATAAACCACCGAAGTTATAGCCGAGTAGAGACTGCACTTCTGGCTCTGAGAGAGATTGATTAGTGTTTCAAGAGTTTTTTTGCCTACACCTCGTCGGGGGACATTAATGGCTCTGAGAACATTTATATCGTCATCGGGATTATTAATCACTTTAAGATAGGAGATGATGTCGCGAACTTCTTTTCTTTCAAAAAAACTGGTTCCTCCGGACATTGTATAGGGAATATTGTGTGCCAATAAAGCATCTTCTATCGCTTTAGAGAGATTATTGGTTCTAATGAGAATTCCGACCTGATCGTATTTTATTCTCTCTTTAGTGCGGAGCATGGCGATTGTTTCAGCAATGAAATCTCCCTCAGCTCTATCATCGTCGGGATTATTGAGTTTTATGGACATTTCATTGTGGTTAAGCTCAGTCCAGAGCTCTTTTACTTTTCTATTGGTATTGTTGGAAATAACAGCATTTGCTGCTTTGAGAATTGTCCCTGTAGAGCGGTAATTTCTTTCCAGTTTTATCTCTATCAGTTCGGGATAATCCCTTTCGAATTGAAGTATATTCTCATAATTGGCTCCACGCCATGAATAGATCGATTGGTCATCATCTCCTACGCAACAGATATTTCTCGATTCATTAGCCAATAGGTTGATGAATTTGTACTGAATGAGTGATGTATCCTGAAACTCATCGACCATGATATAGCGATATCGCTTGCGATAGGTATTCAGTATGTCTTCATTCTCTTCGAGAAGTTTAATGGGGAGTACGATCAGATCATCGAAATCTACGGCATTGTAGAGTTTCATGTGATCCAGGTATTCATCATAGAGCTCTCTATGCATATCGTTTGTGCGGTCCCAGACTATCCTCTGAGTTTTAATGGAGGAGAAGAGATTGCCCAATTCCATTAGCTCGGGATTTTCATATTTGAGTTTAAGCTCTCTCGCCGCTTCTTTTATGCATGACGTTTTGTCACCCGTATCATATATTGTGAATCTAGGCCGATACCCCAAATGATGGATCTGATCTTTTAAAATTTTCAGACCGAATGAGTGAAATGTGGATATTGTCAGATTGGACAATTTTTTTCCTGTCATCAGTTTAACACGTTCGCCCATTTCCTTAGCGGCTTTATTGGTAAATGTCAGAGACAGAATGGATGCCTGGGGAATCCCATGATTGAGCATATTGACTATCCGGTTTGTTATGACACCGGTTTTGCCACTTCCCGCTCCGGCAATAATGAGAAGTGGACCTTCTACAGTGTCTACTGCCAGCTTTTGTTCGGGATTAAGACGTACTTTATTTGTATCTACAGCCATAAGTTAGATTACCTGTTTATACTTTTTTTACCAGAAATGAGAGTGCTTCTACACCGAAAAATGTTATTAGAGAAACAATTAATCCAGAAATAGAGACTCCGAGAATTACTGCCAGAATTGTTTTTCTTTTTTGCAACCCGAATATCCAGGCTCCGAGAGTACCTGTCCACGCTCCGGTTATAGGTAGGGGAATCGCTACAAAAAGAGCAACTCCCAGGTATCCAAAACGGTTTATTTTATCTTCGACCTTAAGTCTTGTTCTATCGACAAAGCTTTCAAAAATCCGGTTATACCAGCTCATTCTTGAAAACAATTTGTGAAATGAATTGAGAAATATAAAAACAATAGGACCTACTAAGGCATTAAAAAATACAGCAAAAAAATAGGCGGTTACTGGACTTATCCCATTGGCTACGGCAAAAGGGATGGCACCTCGTAATTCTGATATGGGGACAACCGAGAGCAGAGCTGTCCAGCTAAGTATTTCAACTGACAATTATTACTCGCTTTTTTTCTTCCAGAGTATTGAAACTTCTGAAAAATTGAATGATTTTTCAGGGAACTTCAGAACTGCTGAAGTTTTGATAAGGGGTTTGTCATCGAGGTCGGCTTTCATTAGATTTCTAATAGAACTGCAACCGGAATGGACTTCACCACTCTGCGTAACACACAGTAGCTCAGCATCTACTCTTTTTGCAAAATTTACAAGAGCCTTTCTCGCCTCTCTATAAAAATTAGTTTCATCGAGATCGATGATCCAGCTCTCTTTTATATGGATCCCCGTAAGGAGAAATATTCTGTTTCTACTGTTGGAGGGATAGACAAAAAACGCGGTGATATAACCGCTGAGAATCATGGTTGTCGTATCAATGATTCTAATAGGAATAAAGTCTTTCCTCTTTATTTCATTAAACAGGCCCTTATAGCCCATCTCTCCGGCATAAGAGAAGAATTGATCCAGTTTTCTCTTTCCCCCCACCATTCTTATCTTTCTA
Source organism: Spirochaetaceae bacterium (assembly GCA_016744925.1). Lineage (GTDB taxonomy): Bacteria > Spirochaetota > Spirochaetia > DSM-2461 > DSM-2461 > Spirochaeta_F. Next base: position 4,411 of record JADGDJ010000226.1, on the reverse strand, counting down.
CTTTTTACTTCTAGTCCCGGAACCCGTTGTGAATTTAAAGCGTTAAGCTCCAGATCAAATTGATCCAGATCCAGATAGTAGGCTAGATTTTTGTAGATGATTTGGGCACATTCCATCATGGTTTCCGTACCGGGAAAACTCTTCTGAAATAGAGTCCTGGCGACAGGAGGCAGTTGCGCCGATTGATTTATGCAGAAATCATTTATGTATTCTCTGAAATAGATACTGTAAATCTCCTTAAGAGGGAGAATCGTCTCTTTTGTAAAAGTATCTCTTTCGGGCTTTTCCATTATATCTGAAAAGGGGGGATAGGCCTGTTTGGTTACATGAGTATTTTCTATTATACCACTGAGAATGAGTTCTTCCATTAGATTGATTGTTTTTACGGCCAGGACTTTTTCCTGAGTCAAAATCCATGAGGCACATTCACGACCGACTTCAGCGGCTTTACCTGTCAGATTGTTCACCTCACCTGTAAAAATCTGAAAGTTATTCATCACCTCCAGCGAAACATCACTGTAGTTGTTGCCGTAATGGTACACACCGGCTTTGATCAGTGATGTTGCAATTCTATTTCTGTACATCTCATCAGAAGCCATGGAGGCTGCTCTATTGACAAATCGGTGACGCACAGAAATGAATTCCTGGGAAGAACTGCTTTTCGTTGCATATACTTTTTCATCAACCGAAAAATCAACGGGCTTTGTCAGCTCTGAAGAGAACATCGGCTCCATAGCTGTTGTTTCATTGGCTAACATATAGTCTATTTCCTGACGACTTAATCTGGGAGATTTTATCAGTTGTTTGATAATGGCATTTTCTATAATACGCTCCATTTTCGGTAGTTCTTTTATGGAGATCTCTATCGTGGGATCCAGAAGATAACGATCAAAAGTTTTGTTCAGGCTATAGATGGCTTCATCCTGACGATCTTCTTTAAGATCTTTCCATTTCTGGTAAATCTGACGATCAAATATTTTACATGTAGAAATGTAGTCTAGAATTTTTTGTGTTTCTTTTACGTCCGAGGCAAAAGCCATCATCACTCTGAGAATTTCATCGGTTTCCGTTGAATTCAGTTTCCGTATATTTCTCACGGCATTCTGAAAGAAATCGATATCGTCAGGAGACTGAATAAATCCTCCGGAAAAAAAAGTCATATACTGCCTGTAGTCAATCGGGAATTCGAGAATCGTGTATTCTTCAATAATTTCAAAGTGTTTCTGCATGAGCAGACGCATAACTGATTGACGACTTTTTGAACCTGTTTTCTTTTTAATCTCTTCAAAACCCTCGATATGAAGAGGTTTGAGAAATCTGGTGTACTGTTTCTCGGAATCAATTCGACTACTTATAAAATCGATGTGATTGAGAAGACGGATTAATTCTTTGCGGATATAGTCGGGACTTTCATTTCTGCAGACATTAGCCACATAAATATCTCCGTAATTGTCAAAAAGGTCTTTGGTGTACCGGTAGGGCTGTGTGAACACTTCTTTCCATCTAATAGCAATGTCTCTGAACATTCGGTCTATTTCTGCCAGATTCTGTTCTTTGATAAAGCGCGAATCGGGAGAAATCAGAGGGATAATCAATTTTTGAAGTGAGTACTGATTAAATGTTGTGCCGTCATTTTCCTTTCCAAAAAGGGCATTCAGTCTTCTTGCCATAGCCCAATCCAGCTGCATAGCTTCGGCGAACGTGTCGGGATCATCGCCGTACATTTCGAGATTATGCAGTACTATTTTATTCAAGACATCTACAGGGCTGAAGCCCAATCGAGCTCCGTTCACAAGCGCATTTTCAATTAAACGGACATAATTTCTCGGATACTCTTTGGCAATGAGTAACTGCTGTACAACATAGAGAGAGTCGAGAGGGTCTTCCCAGCGGGGATGACTGAACTTGAGATAAATTGTCCTGACAACAGCTATATTCCAGACCACTTTGAGAGGTTCAGGTACTGTACATAATTTTTTTAATACCTCTGCAGATATATGTCCTCTGAAATATCCACTGATAAAGGTGGAGAAATCGACAGATTTCAGATCCAGTTTCGGAGAAAGCATTATAGGACCCTGGCTCAAATGTCCATTTATTTTATTGTCATTGATGATTAAGCGCTGTTCGAGAAAATCTCCAGAACTGTTTAGATACACCACTTTGTTGTTCAGCTTGATGCGAAATTGAGCTTCTATGGGGAATATCTCTGTCTTTTCGACGACAAAAATGAGTATTTCAAAAAGATCTGACAACTCGTTACTGCTTATGGGGATATGACGGGCGGAATTCACCATAAAAGTACACGTCTCTTTTGACCATAGATTTAATTTTTTTGCCCTGAGATACAATTTATAAGCTTTTTTGTTCAGTTTTAAAGTTTGCAGACCATTCATGAATTCACTTCTCCATAGGGGATCTGATATTGAGCCAGTTCAAGTATAAACTCGTCTATGACGTCAAATGCACTATCTGTCAGCCTTTCTATTGAATCACTACTCTTGTGATTGCTATTCCAGGATTGGGGCAGCAGTGGTTTTAAAAACTCTCTGTACTCTGCAGACAATACCCCTTTTCCCTGAACTTCATTCCATTTCTCATCATCAATTCGAAAGAGGTTGTTTTTTACTGCCAGCGCATCAGAATAGGGTAGTACCGAGATTTGAAGTGCTGGATAGCGATTGAGAAGGAAACCCAGATCATCAGAGAACAGTGAATTGAGATTAAAATATTCACCATCTCGGAAACTGAGAAAAAGATCCGCTAGAGAATCACTAAAATGGCGCATATGGTCATACATCTTTTTAAACCGTATTTCATTGTCGTATTTATTTTTTAACAACTGTAGTCCCGCTCTACCGGAAATGAGTGTATCACCAATTCCACACATATCGAAAACAAAGAATATACAATTATTAATATTCTTTTCGCGGAAGAGATTAGCCAGCTGGTAAGCTCCCTGGTTGACGAGAGATTCTCCGGGCATAAGTTCTTCCTTGTCTGTCAGGATTATCTGTATGTTGTGAGCGAAATTGAGGCTTTTCAACTTATCAATTGAATAGAGCAGCTGCATAACTGCCGAGCTGTTATCATTGGCGCCGGGTGTGCCGTCTACCCGGTCATAATGTGCTACAAGAGTTTTGACATGATATCTTTTGAGATAAGGACGGATTTTATCGAGTCTAATGAGGATATGCCTTGCCGAACCTGTGGGAATGACACTGTGGGAAATCTCCTCTCTATTGAGCCAGTTGATGAGAAACTCATATCTATCGCAGTCAAATCTACAGAATTGTGTTAAATCCTCTCTCATCTGCTCGTTCATTTTATCTCCGCTCCTAGATTAAGAATAAAGTAAAAATGAATATTTTCATATTTTCATTTTAATTTTTAATGCCTTATAGAGATAAAACAACCTTTTCCGGAGTATTTAACTGGATAATGATTAAAAATGGTCTGATTTTTCAGACCCTGCATCTGTTTCTCTCCAGCTCATGAATAACAACACCGATGCTACATCAAATCTTACCAATTCTAATTGCTTCAACAGGACACACTTCATGGCAGCAGTAACAGCGTATGCATTTATCGTAATCTATGGATATATACTTCTTTTTTTCACTTATAAGTTCGAGAGCGTCAGCGGGACAAATTTCGACACATTTCCCGCAGGCGATACATTTTTTTCTGGAAAAAAACGGCCTTGGAACATAGAGATTCTTAAGTAACCTGTATATGGAATCGGGGACTATTTTTTTTATAAATCCCGTATCTTTCAAAACCTTCACTCTCTGAAAACTCTCGGGGCGAACCTGATCGGGTTTTTCTCCGCAAATTTCGATATCCTGAGTAGATTTAAGCCAGATCCCCGTTTCCAGTCCAATTTGTAATATGGGTATGCTCATAGGGTCATATCCGATAAGATCCGCAGCGGTGATATCCAGGGCAAGAATATTGGATGACGCCAGAATTAAACCAACCTGCTTGGGGTATCCGCTACCCGGACCGGGTCCTTCCATCGCCACAATAGCATCCATAATGGAAAAGTCTGCTTTCAGGGCGCCATTGAGGTCAACAATCATGGCTGCGAAGTCATCTTTTTCCGGATAGTTAAAGTGAAATTTAGATTTGTTCAGACCGGGAATAGTTCCGAAGAGGTTTTTCATAGCCCCCGTATAATACATCATTTCATGTGTTTTCAATTTAGGGAGTGATATAATCACATCGCATTGAGTGACAATTTTAGCAGGAAAGAATTGTTTCTGTTTTATTCCATCAGTGTATTCCATCAGTGTCGGATCGGTAAAATCGATCCATTCGGCATTGTGCTTTAAGACAATTTCTTTTATTCCGCTTTTTTTTCCGGCAGAATCCATGTTCGCGACACCGGGAGAATCTCCCACTATTATTC
>JADGDJ010000400.1 GCA_016744925.1 Spirochaetaceae bacterium | reverse complement strand
CATATAAGCTTCAAACTGCTCCTCTTCTGTTGGCATTTTGGGCCTGTCCATATAGAGGAACTCGGTTCTGTACAAACCAACACCTTCTGCACCGTGGCGCAACGCGGGTTCGACATCTTTCTCGGAACCGATATTGGCGCAGAGTTCTACACGGTGTCCATCGAGAGTCTCCGCCGGCAGTTCTTTCAATTTGGCCAATTCTTTCTGATTGATCTCTAAAACGCGAATTTTTTCTTTATACCTTTCCAGTATCTCTTTAGACGGATTGACAATGACCTTACCCATAGATGCATCGAGAATTACTGAAAGCCCATCAATGATATCACCGATTGAATCACCCATACCGACAATGGCGGGTATTTCCATAGATTTAGCCATTATGGCAACATGGGAAGTGACACCGCCTGACTCAGTAGCAAAACCCAGCACTTTGGTCTTGTCCATCTGAGCTGTATCGGAAGGTGTCAGATCTCCAGCAAAAACGATTACTTGATCCAGAAGATTATCTAATGTGGATAATTCTATCCCCTTGATAGCATACATCAGTCTCTTTCCAATATCCCGGATATCCGCAGCCCTTTCTCTCATATAAGGGTTGTCGAGCTCTTCCATATCCACAGCATTCTCTTCAATTATAATATTGACAGCTTTTTCAGCAGACATCCTGTCTTTCCTGATCAGAGCTGTTATCTCTTCTTCCAGATCTTCATCAAGCAGGATTTCTATATGGCCTTCAAAGATTTCGGCTTCTTCTTCACCGAGATTTATTATAGCTTTTTGATGCACCAGCTTGAGTTGCTTTTCTGTATTATTCCTTCCGGAAAGGAATTTCTCAACTTCAGCGTCAACAGCGCTTTCCAAGACTGTTTCATCAGAAATATCGAGTTCCTGCTGTTTGTACACAAAAGCTTTACCAATAACAATACCGGGAGATGCGGAGATGCCAACTATTTCACCATCGATCATAATTCCCACCTAATCTGTTAAGTTTGAGATAAAAGTACAGAGACTTTCTAAAGCAACTTCTTCATCAGACCCGTTACAGCTGATCTCTACCTGATCACCTTTGGAAATCCCGATTTTCATCAGCTTCAGGAGACTTTTAGCACTAAATTCCTTATCACCTTTCTTTACTGTGATATCACTTTCATATTTTTTCGCCTCTTTGACGAATTGATTTCCCGGTCTTGTGTGAAGACCTGTCTCATTTACAATTTCAACGACTCTGCTAACCATATTATTAACCCTCCAATTTTGGATCATTATACTTCAGTATTTAAGAGTTGACAAGAATTAAATGATCTTTTAGATCTATATACATATTTTTAAATGTTCTTATTGATTCTTTTGGTTGACAAATAGAACTTTATACTTGATTATAAATGTAGTTTAGGTTTCAAAGAGTCCAAAAAGGAGAATATATAATGAATGTAAACGAGATTAACAAAGATAAGTGGCTGAGAGATGTATTTCCCGAGTGGGGTACCTGGCTCAACGAAGAGATTGAGGAAGAGCAGGTAAAACCGGGAACTTTCGCTATGTGGTGGCTCGGATGTACTGGAATATGGCTGAAGTCTGAAGGTAATGCCAATATTATGGTCGACTTCTGGACAAAAAGCGGTAAACGAACAAAAAAAGATAAACTTATGAAAGATCAACATCAGCATCAGAGAATGATCGGTTGTGTTGCCCTTCAACCAAACTTGAGAAATGCTCCTTGCGTACTCGATCCTTTTGAAATCAAAACTGTAGATGCTGTCCTCTCTACTCATGACCACGGCGATCATATCGATCCCTATGTCGCAGCAGCAGTCATGCAAAATTGCCCCGACACTGTCCCCTTTATCGGCCCTCAGGCCTGTGTAGACC
>JADGDJ010000225.1 GCA_016744925.1 Spirochaetaceae bacterium | reverse complement strand
GGATTGCCTATCTTGAGATTTCTGTATCTGATATTTCCGGCAACAGCACAACCAGAACCTTCCAGCTCACAATCGAATAATGAAAACATTTTCCATTCAGCCTTCAATCGATGAAAAACGCACTATGATTAACTGTCCCATATGCGGGGGGAGTGATTTTTCTCACCATTGGGATTGCGGTGTTTTTTCTTATGTCAAATGCAATGACTGCCGGCTCATTCTTCAAAATCCTCAACCGCAATTTGAAGATCTCGATAACCGTTACGATGAAGAATATTTTAAATACGAGCAGAAAAATGATCAGCTTTTTTTTGAACTAATGCTCATGGGGCTTTCGGATATCGGTTTTAATCCTGAACTCAATTCAACGGGGGAGAAGAAGAGCTTTCTCGATATAGGCTGTGCAACAGGACTGCTTGTGGAGTTTATGCAGAATAACGGTTGGAACTCCTATGGCGTTGAGCTCTGTGCTCCTGCGGCTAAATATGGAGAGGAAAAAAGGGGAATCTCGATTTATTCGGGCACTGTCGAGAAGGCTGCTTATAAAGAAAATAGCTTCGATGTGATTCATTGTTCTCATTTGATTGAGCACCTCAATAATCCGTCAACTTATATGGATGAAGTTCGTCGAATACTGAAGCCCGGCGGGCTATTTATCTGTACAACCCCCAATTCGGATGGTTTTCAGGCTGGGATATTTGGAGCAAAATGGCGTTCAGCCATTGCTGATCATATGTTTCTTTTTTCAAAAAAAACCTTATCAGATCTTCTGCATCGAAAATCATTTTCCATAGAAGAAGTGAAAACCTGGGGCGGTATCGGACAGGGCTATGCTCCTGATTTTATAAAAAAAATTCTCGATCGCAGTGCAAAGAAGTTTCATTTTGGTGATGTGATGATTATCTCATCCCGCAAAGAATAATCCGATGCTCTTCTTTTAAATGAAGAATTAAATCGCACTGAAGTTTCTTTATCCAATCCCTTTATTACCAAATATCTCTCCGGTTCTCCTCTCAAAATGGGATGATTATACTTTTCAACTACTTGACGAGGTAGGCTCTTTTTAACTAGGATAACATATTAAATAAAGTCTAACTGAGTTTGTTGAGGTCTGTATGACGAAAGAACGTTTACAGTCGCTTTCTTATAAATCACTATTGGAAATTGCAGAAAGAGACCACCTCGCCTATGATGAGGGAATTGAGAAAGAGGTGCTTATTTCACTCGTTCTGGATTCTCTTGAAGAGGAGAGACGGGATCGGGAAAAGCTGAATAACCTTGCTGTAAGGATTGAAGCTACTAAATACAATGTTTCTTTAGATGAAGAATTCGACTTTAGTTCCGCTGAGGAGATTAATCTTCCGGAACGATATAATGAAACAAAAATTATGCTGATGCTTAGAGAGCCTACATGGGGTTTCGTCTATTGGGATTTGAAATTTGATGTAATGAAAATTTTAAATACCGACTCTGATTTTGAAGGATTATTCCTAAGGATGATCGAGTTATCAGATCGCATTTACAGTAAAGAGGATATTCTCGATTTTTTCGATATTCCCGTAAATATTTCTGACAGACGACGGTATATCAGATTTCCGAATGAAGATACATTTTATATGATTGAGCTATATTCTATGGTCAAAGGGAACGAAAAGCTTATCTGCCGTTCCAATATAATTGAAACTTCTAGAAACTATATACTACCAGCAAGGGATTCCGAAACCTCCAATGGCGATGAACTGATCAGGTTGTCAGGGTACTCATCTGAATTCGGTGCAGCTGTACCCGTTGCGTCATATATAAAAATACCTCAACGTATTCTGCCTCTCAATGCAGAAGCCGTTGAAGAGGAAAATTAATGAGCGATAGATTTAATGATAAAAAAGGGCTGATCTCCATGGTTCTCCATGCTCATCTGCCATTTGTTCGTCATCCCGAATACGAGAGCTTTCTTGAGGAAAGCTGGTTGTTTGAGGCTCTATCCGAGACATACCTCCCTCTTCTGAGGGTGTTCAGATCTCTGGAAAAGGATTCTGTTCCCTTTAAAATGGTCTTGTCCATTTCCCCCACACTGGCTTCAATGATAAAAGACGAATTCCTTCAGAATCGATATATCAGTCATCTGGAAAAGCTGATTGATCTTTCAGAAAAGGAACTTGTTTATACAAAAGAAAACGAACCGGAATCATATAAGCTTGCTGTAATGTATCGAGATTTATTTATACAGAATCTCAAGGATTTTACAGAAGTTTATGAGCGAAACCTTATTAAGGAATTTGTTCACTTTCAGAAAAAAGGAAATCTGGAGCTCATCACGACTACAGCTACCCATGCTTTTCTCCCTTGTTTTCGAGAGTATCCTGAAATGATAAAGGCTCAGATTCTCTCTGCTGTGGAATCTCATGACAGAATCTTCGGAGTTATGCCCGATGGGATGTGGCTCCCTGAATGCGGTTATTTCCCCGGTCTTGAAGAGTATTTAAAACCTTTTGGCCTGCGATATTTTATTGCCTCTTCTCATGGTGTTCTCTATGCTGACGAAAGGCCGGAATACGGCGTCTACGGACCAATTAGCTGTCCCAATGGTGTAGCTGTTTTCGGAAGGGATAAAGCCTCGTCAAGAGCGGTCTGGAGCACTGAAGATGGATATCCGGGAAATGATTTATACAGAGATTTTTATCGAGATATCGGGTTTGATCGACCTAGGGATTACATTGATCCCTATACAAATGCCGGTAACAGAGTAAATACGGGATTTAAATATTACTCTATTACTGATAAGTCTGATCTCGGTAATAAAGATTTTTATAAAATAGAAGAAGCTGAAAAGCAGGTAGTACTCGATGCGGCAGATTTTGTTCAGAAGAGAATTGAACAAGTCGAGACCCTTTCATCATTGATGGATAGGAAACCCATTGTAATTTGTCCTTATGATGCAGAGCTTTTCGGGCACTGGTGGTTTGAAGGTCCTCGATTTATAGAAGAGGTTTTTAGAGGCATAGCTAAAAGTGAAATAGCGACAGCTTCTCCTATCGATTACCTGGATATATATCCTCACAATCAGAAAGCGACTCCGGCTTTTTCCAGCTGGGGAGACAAGGGGTATGGGCAGGTCTGGATTGATGGTTCAAATGACTGGATCTATAGGCACCTGCACAAGCTTATTGATAGGATGATGGAACTCGTTGAGCGATATCCCGATGAGTCGGGATTGAAAGAGCGGGCTTTGAATCAGGCTGCAAGGGAAGTTCTTCTTTCTCAGGCATCGGACTGGCCATTTATTATGAAAACAGGTACGACTGTGCCATATGCGGTGAAGAGAGTAAAAACTCATATTCATAATTTCAATTTTATCTATGAATCACTCTGCAGGAATGTCGTTAAAACTGAATGGCTGACAAAGCTTGAAAAACACAACAATCTTTTCCCCGGTATAAATTACCGTATGTTTGGGAAAGATTATCTATAGCAAAATATGTGAAATTGAAGCGGGCTGACAGCTCGCTTTTTTTTTTGCAGGTCTCACCTCTTTTTTTTAAATTTATTTAGTCTTTTTTTCTCCTTTTTATGCAAAATTTCTTATCTTTCAAGGAAATGGTAAACGTATGTGTAGTTTATTTGCGTGATTTTTTTTATTGACACTTCTATATCTTATTTCATTGTTGACAACAGATTTTACGACTCTTAATATAGAAATATTAGTGGTAAAAAGTGGGATTTTGTAGGTAAAAGTGGAAATTCGTGGTTTAAGTGGTCAATTTAACAGTACTCTTGATGAAAAAGGGCGAATTCTGCTCCCGGCTAAGCTACGAGACCAGCTCAAGGGCTGCCCCCTGGTTTTAACGAGAGGCATAGATAAATGCCTTTGGCTATTTCCTGAAGACGAGTGGAAGGGCGTTTCTGATGTTCTTCTTGAAAATTCTTCACTTTTTAAGTCGAAATCTCAAATGATACAACGACGTCTATTGGCACCGGCAACGGATTTGGCTATAGATAAAAATGGAAGGATCAAAATACCTTCATCACTTCAGCGGTCAACGGGTTTGGTTCGCGATTGTATTTTCATAGGACTGGATGATCATGTTGAGATCTGGGATGAAGAATTGTACATTGAATTTGAAGAGAGATGTGAAGAAGATATTAAAGACGCTTGGGAAGAGCTGGGAAATCAGGGGTAATAATGGAAATAGTTCACTATTCTGTATTAAAAGAGGAAGTTTGTGAATATCTGAAACCCGATAGTCCGGGACAGTTACTAATCGACGGTACTATGGGAGAAGGAGGCCATTCGGAAATGTTTCTCACGAGATTTTCCGATTTAAAGGTAATCGGCCTCGATGCTGACCGTGAAATTCAGCAGATTGCAATGAAGAGATTAGAGCCATTTGGTGATCGGGTCGGATTTCGCCACACCTGGTTTAATGAGTATTTTAGAGATTATCCCGAGGAAGTGAAACCTGATAGGGTTCTTCTGGATTTGGGAATTTCCGTTTTTCACTATGAGAAGAGCGGAGCGGGTTTTTCTTTTTCCAAAGATGAAAAACTTGATATGAGGTTGAATAGAGATGCCGGTTTGTCGGCTGAAGATATTGTCAATGACTTTGATGAGAAAGAGTTGGCTGATTTGATTTATGAATACGGAGAAGAGCGTTTGTCCCGTAGGATTGCCTCGGCAATATGCAGGGAACGAGTGGTTAATAGGATCACTTCTTCTCTACAGTTGGCGGAATTGATTAAAAAGTCTGTTCCACAATCTTACAGGTATGGAAGAATCCATCCTGCAACCAGGTCATTCCAGGCGATTCGCATAGCTGTGAATTCGGAACTGGAGAGACTCGATGATGTGGTCAAAGATGCTCTTAATGTTCTAAAAATTGGCGGCCGTCTGGGGATTATAACATTTCACTCTTTAGAAGACAGAGCTGTTAAGCACTTTTTTAGGGATATGAATAAGAAATGTATCTGTCCTCCTGAATTACCCCGTTGTAAATGCGGAGGAGCTCAGATAGTCAATGTTCTGACGAGAAAGCCTGTAATCCCCACTGAAGAAGAGGTTAAGTTAAATGCCCCTTCACGTAGTGCCAAACTGCGGGTCGTGGAGAAAGTTGCAGATTTTTCTCTGAGGAAAAATCTTATATGAAAAGATTTTCTCTAATAGTGGCTCTCTTATGTGCTGTTTTGACAGCCGGGTTGTTATTTTTGAATGTCTGGCAGTCATTTCGCTACAATCAGGTCGTAGGTGAAGTGGTCGCGCTGGAAGAGGAGCAGAAGAAGCTTCTCGAGTTGAATAAGAGATTAATTGCCGGGACGGCTGTATTGAGTTCTCCCGGTCGAATAGATGAAATTGCAAAGGATGAACTGGGTTTGGAGAAAAGAGAACCAACTGATATTATTCAGATTGAACTGCCGGGGAGTGATCAGTAGTGGACAGAATATTATTTACAGCCCTTGAAATTGGCGAAGTTCTCGATGGCGAATGGCTCGGAGTACCCGCTCCGTCTGTTGCAGATGTTCAAATTGACTCAAGAAAGTGCGGGAGGGGTACTTTATTTGTTCCACTGAAGGGGGAGCGTACCGATGGTCATCTCTATCTGAAAGATATAGCTGAGTCCGGTACTGAAATTTCTCTGGTGGATATAGGGTGGTGTGCAGAGAACCGCAAGCTGGTAGAGGAGCTGATCAAACAAAGGGGAATGGCTTTTCTTCCGGTTTCGGACACTTTGGCTGCGATGCAGTCTCTGGCTGTACATCATATGGGGAAATTTCCCGATCTTCCTGTTGTGGGGATAACAGGAAGTAATGGGAAAACAACGACAAAAGAGATTCTGGGAGCGATTTTGTCGGAATCGATGGAGACTATCGTCAATGAGGGCAATTTTAATTCTGATATAGGTTTACCTCTGTCTGTTTTTCGAGTTGAGAAAAAGCACGAGATTGCTGTATTTGAGATGGGGATGAACCGCATTGGAGAAATGGAGCTTCTTGCGTCTATTGTAAAACCCGATTATGCGGTTATTACCAATATCGGTACTGCTCACATCGGCCCCCTGGGAAATAGAGATGCCATAGCCCATGCAAAGAAGCAGATTTTTTCCAGTTTTGATGGTACTCAGAGGGCAATTATTCCCGCAAATGATGATTACAGTCAATTTTTAGCTGAGAAAATCGCTGGGAAGGTCATTTTTTACGGTGGGGATAAGACAAATGTTATACAGCTGAAGTCAGGTTTTTCAATTGAGGGTTTTGATTTAGAGATTGAAGGGCATCCCTGTCATTTTTCTCTGCCCGGTCAGTATAATCTGTCCAACGTAACAGCTGCAGTTGCAGTTGCTCTGGAGATCGGTATTGATTCCCGCTCTATAGCTGCAGGAATAAACAGGGTAGAAGCCGAGTTTGGGCGTGGAGAGTTGTTTAAAGGGGATATCACATTGTTGAGGGATTGTTACAATGCCAATCCCGACTCAATGGTTGAAGCGCTGATCCTGCTCGATTACTGGGAACAACGGTCTGTAGCAGTTTTGGGTGATATGCTGGAGCTGGGAGATAAAAGTTCTCTAGAACACAGCCGTATCGGGGAAATCGCGGCAAAGAGCTCTGCTACAGGTCTGTTTTTTTTCGGTGAAGAGATGGAACGTGCTTTCGAATCTGTTAAGGACTCGGGATTCACGGGATATTCATTTTGGACTGCTGACTTTGAAAGCCTTGCCGAGGAATTGTCAAAATATCTGGAGGCGGGAGACCTGGTTCTTTTAAAGGGATCCAGGGGTTTGGCCCTGGAGAGGTTGACCGGTTTAATAACAAAATAAATATGTAAATATTTACATGCTTCGGGAGGGAAACATGTTTAAAGCTTTATTTTACCCATTGGTAAAATATTTTTCATTTTTTAATATTTTTCAGTACATCAGCTTTCGAGCAGCTTATGCTGCTGTGACAGCACTGTTGATTGCCTTTATGTTCGGTCCCACTTTGATTAAGTGGCTGACCAAGTTGAAGCTTGGTCAGGAAGTCAGGTCTGATGGCCCGGAAACGCACCTTGTGAAAGCGGGAACCCCGACAATGGGTGGCGTACTGATTATTATATCTGTTGTTATCTCAGTTCTTCTGTGGCAGGACTTGTCTCAGTTTTACACATGGGTCCTCTTAATTACTTTAATAGGATTCGGCGGTATCGGGTTTGTCGATGACTACTTAAAGATATCCAGGAAAAATACTGACGGTTTACAGTCGCGGTTCAAGTTTTTCGGACAGATCGGGATCTCTCTCATTGTCGTTTTCCTGCTGTATTACAACCGTAATGATCACACGACACTTCTCTATTTGCCCTTTTTTAAAAATGCCGTCATAAATATGTCTTTTATCTATATCCCTTTCGGGGTTTTCACTATCGTGGCCTTTTCCAATGCTGTGAATCTCACCGATGGACTTGATGGTCTGGCTACGGGA
>JADGDJ010000017.1:36825-37919 GCA_016744925.1 Spirochaetaceae bacterium | reverse complement strand
AGTAATATATATAAACTCTCTGAAAATCTCGATTTTGATAAGCTTTACCTTTCGGAAGATGTCATTGATCTGCTACCGGTTAATATTAAGAAAAACCTTCAGCAGGTAAGTCAGGGATCAGAACTGTTTACCTATACGTTCAATTTATTAACATAATACTTTTGAATTATCAAAACAGTTCTGAAAAGCAAATCTCTTATACATTCCATAAAACATACCGTCAGAGATATAAAATTTTCTAATGCGTTTGTTCACGTTTCCATGTATATTCTTCCAGATATTTTCATCGATGATCAGAGAATCGGCTTTCCCGAATTTTTTCTCAAAAACCGTAAGGCGCTCTGTAATCGTATGTTTATCTTCATCATCTTTATGTGTCGGAATGCTCAATCCCACAAATTTAAGCGAGATTGCTTCTTCAAGATCATTGTAAAATAAATTATACTCTTCAAGCCATTTTATATATTTAAGGGTGGAGTTAAACATATCTCTGGCACCGGTTACTTCATCGTTTGCAAAGCTAAAATAAAGAGCATCGCCTTCCTGGATGATCAATGTCCCCGAACGCTCAGTAAAACAGAGTTTACAGTATTCCAGGATTTTTACAACATGAGCTTCAAAAGCTTCCCCCAGATTCTGTAACAGTTCCGTACTGGAGACAATATCAATTTTCAGGTAGAGAGATTTAGGATTGACGGCCTTTTGGAGATTTAAAGATCGGATTCGCCGGACTCTGTTAAAGCCTGTAAGATTATAAAACTTCCCGTGAAAAGTGCCTGTTTCATGTATTGTAGACATTCGGGAATAGAGATCTTCGAGCTGGTTTTCATCAATACTATTTGTCAGGATCTGGGCTTTATCCAGCTTGGACAGAGCGTGCGAGTGCTTCACATTTCCCAGTTCGTGGATGCTTTCACGGAAAACATCCAAAGCCAGCTCCTCTATGGGGATGGCTGAATTTTCCAAAATCTTCTTTAATTGGTTTCGCATTTGTACATTTCTCATAAACTTATAAACGATATTATATTTTTAGAGCTGCAGAAACAAGTTATAAACATTATCAATCCATGGCTAAAACATTTCCAAAAGATATA
>JADGDJ010000017.1:30434-36815 GCA_016744925.1 Spirochaetaceae bacterium | reverse complement strand
GTCTAATACTTTTTCATTATAAATTCATTATTTTTATATTTATTTAACAAAAATAGTACTATTTAAGAATGTATCGGCATATTTTCACAACATGCGACCTGTCATCGGCACCTAATTATCAAAAAAACTTTTCATCTGAATCTTAACAGTGTCTTCAGGTTTGTTCTATCCTATCTCTTTTTTAACTCTTTTAATCCCCCACTAAGATTAGTGGCCTGAAGAAAATGACGAATTAAAATGAGACGGAGGGCCACTTGAATTGACTGTTTTTGGGGAAATGATCAGCATAAAGCGGTCATCACTAATCCTACAGTTATGATCAAACAGCCGACAATTCTTGGGAAAATCATTTTCTCTTTGAGAAATAGAATACCCAGCAATACACCAAGAGGGATACTCAATTGTCTAAAACCTGCTACATAACTGATATTGCTTACATACTTCATGGAAGCCAGAACCAGCATATAGGAGAGACTGACGGCTAAACCGGCAATCAGGGGAGCCATTATTTGTCTTCCCCGATAATCATAAAAATCCTTCCAACCAGACGTAAAAGTTACTACAGAGATCAACCAGGGAATGACTGCCAGAAACAACAAACCACTGTAAATAAGACTGACGGGCATGGAAAAATTATTCTGATCTAGCAGTCTTATGGCCTGGCTATCGACAACAGTATATCCGACAGTCCCCAAAGCTCCCGGAACAATCCAGAACAAAGCTGGCCCCCAATAGTCTCGAAGGTGCCAGGATTTGAAACTTTTGACAGGCATTAATAAGCAACCGACACCGATAAAAATCAGGCCAATCAAAACTTTTGCAGATAAGGGTTCTCCGATTTGCAAGATTCTGCTGACCAATGGGATAAGCAGCACAGGAATGGCCCTGATCAGTGGGTAAACGAGAGAGATTTCCCCATGCTGGTAAGCATAAGCCAGGCTGGTAAAATAAAGAGTCTGAAAAAAACCTGTGGCCAGTAGTAAATACCAGAACTTCAGGGGAACAGTCTGCATCCCTGTAACATCGATGATTAAAAATGGGATCCGCAATAGCACAGTAGAAAAAGTGAGTATCAGAAAAAATACGGGAGATGGTTTTCCCGACTTGGATATGAAATTCCAACCGGCATGTAAGAAGGCTGAGATCAGAATGAGTATAATAGCTGTAGATGTCATGTAGAATTCTCCCGGGCTGTATTATACAACAGAGAACAGGCTAGAGATCAGAAGGAGTTTCAAAAAATAACTCAGCCGGAAAGTCTGAGAGTTTTTCAACAGATAAACTCTCAGACTTTTCTAGAAATGATTAAAAGTGATCAGATCCACTCCAGCCCTAATTCAAAGATTTTTTCATCTGTGGGAACACCTTCAGCATTCCATCCCAAAAATCCGTAATAGTGGGATTTCATACTTTCAAAACCGGCTTTATCAACACGTCGTCCTTCAGAAGGTCCATCGCTTATGGCATTGAAGAGCTTTTTAGGCAATTTATCATTGTCAGCTGTAAATCCTCTTCTGATATTCAATAACCTCATCATTGTTATCCGTCGCTCACCAGCTTTCATCACTTCCCAAAAAGTCATTTTTAAACCGGTTACAGAATGTATCAACTCGACCAGTTCAGAATAGGTAAAAAGGTTGCCCGCACCCCAACAGAACATACACAGCCCCAGAGAATCAAGAGCTGCATAAAAGTATTGGGAATAAACAACCAGTCTCACTTTATCAGTGCCTGTCGAGTTTAACTGCCCCGGCTTAAGCAAGCCCAATCCCCGAGCCTCTTCTCCTGTTTCCGTCAAAAGCCAGTCGTGCTCACAGGACATATGATCGGCGCCTATCGGTGCGACGGCATAGATCAATGACATGGCGGGTTTCACCTGAGTCATATGTACAGCAAATCCATGATTTTTTACATGAACAGCAAAATCTCTGGTTTCTTCACCGAAATATTTGATACATGCCTCGAAACCGTTGGCGAGAATGTCTCCAATTCCCTCTCTTTTACCAATCAACTCTATCAGTTTTATTAAAGATTCTCCCTTGCCGAAACCAACAGGTCCGACTCCCAGATCCTCTTCTTTGATTTTACCCTTCTCGATAGATTCAAAGATATAGGCTAGTATCCCCCCGAGTGTAATCGTATCCAGACCATAATTATTGCATAACTCATTGGCTTTCCCTACAATTTCCAGATCGAATATATCCAGATTGGAACCCAGGAGACCTAATGTCTCAAACTCAGGTCCACCGAGTTTATCACTTATGTAATAAGGAGATTCTGTTTTAATTGATTTCCGGCAGCCTACGGCACAGCCATAACAAGTTGTACTTTTCGATGCGATGGTGGCGTCGATGGTTGTTCCGTCAAGATTCATATAATCCTTATGAAAACCAGTGGAATAATTATGCGTACAAAGATTGCCTGAGACGGCATTACCCTCTAAAAGACCGGGAGTTCCAAATTGTTTCAAAATAGAGACAAATCCCGCACCGGGTATTCTTCCCGCACCGGTTTTAGCCAGTTTTTTCAGATTTTCTGAATCTTCAAATTCGATTGATCCCGCCCCTGAAACGACAACAGCTCTCAGGTTTTTACTACCGAAGACCGCTCCCATTCCCGTGCGTCCGTAATAGTTTTTCAAATCACTTGCCAGATTGGCATATGAGATTTTTTTTTCTCCGGCCGGACCGCATTGGAGAACACTGATTTTCGATGTTCCCAACTGGTCGACAAACAAGGCCCTGGCATCGAGAATTGTGAGACCTGTATAATCACGGGCATCGCAGATCTCCAGTTTTTCATTACTGACGTATATATAAGAGGGATTTTTTGCCTTCCCGCTTATAACCACAGCATCATAACCGGCCCTTTTGAGAAATGGACCGAGGTTCCCACCGGCTTGAGTATCCCCGACAGCATTAGTCTCGGGAGATAAAGATGTGATGCTGCATCGACTCACCCCGCTGACAGCCGGTCCCGTTGTTATCCCCGGAGCAATCGTAAGGATATTTTCCGGACTAAGAGGTTCAGTTTCGGCTGTTGTTTCATTTAATAAAAAATGAGTCCCGATGCCACCGCCCCCTAAATATTGTCTGTAAAAATCTTCTTCAAATATCTGAGTATCAAATGTACCGGTTGAAAGATTGATTCTTAAAATCTTCCCTGAATATCCTTTTGGCATAATACCTCCTAAGTCTTAAAAAGCTTCTTTTAGAAGCGATAGTAAATCTTCTTTTGTACAGCTGCGGGCATTGGTGTAATGACAGGGATCCAGATATGCTTTTTCGGTCAGCTCCTGCAAATCCTCACTCTTTACCCCAACACTGCTTAAGCTTTCAGGAATCCCGACTCGTTTATTGAGGGCCCGAACCTCTTCAATTGCCTTTTCCGCGCATTCCAGTTCATCTTTTCCATAGATATCTATGCCGAACTCTCGCGCAATAAGTGTGTACTCGCTTTTAGATACTTCTTTATTAAAATTCATGACAAATGGGAGAACGATTGCGTTGGCCAACCCATGATGAAGTCCGCAAATAGCCGACAGTGCATGAGAAAGGGAATGGGCCGTACCCAGATCTTTCTGAAAAGCGACAGCTCCCATCATGGCGGCGAGCATCATATAACCTCTCGCTTCGATATCTTCGGGCGTTTTTACGGCTTTTTCCAGATACTTCACTGTGAGCTCCACACCTTTTATAGCGATTGCATCGCACATGGGATGAAATACAGGTGCCGTGAGTGATTCAATGTTGTGAGTCAGGGCATCCATTCCTGTCGCCGCTGTAAGATGTGGGGGCAGACTGACAGTCAGTTTAGGATCGAGAACGGCTATTGCGGGCATCATTTGAGGACTGCAGAGAAATATTTTCCGTTTTTGGGCAGTGGATGTTATAACGGAACATTTTCCCACTTCACTACCGGTCCCGGCTGTTGTGGGAATGAGTATGATAGAAGGCAATGGTCCTCTAATCTCTTTCTTCGTATCCGACTGAGCGTCGTAATCAGCAATATTACCCCCCATTCCAACGAGTACAGCCAAAGCTTTAGCCGCATCCATGGGACTTCCCCCGCCAACTCCGATTATAAAATCACAAGCAGAGGAATTGTAGACTGAGACGCCATTTTCCACATCAACATCATGAGGATTGGGTTGAACACCGGAAAAGACCTGAAAATCAATTTGTTTATTTTTAAAGACAGCCAAAAGGCTTTTAAAAGCGTCGGTTTTTTCCATATTCTGATCTGTTACAATCAGTGGTTTTTTCACCCCCATAGAGATGAATTCCCCGGGAAGCTCACCGATTGCCCCCGGTCCAAAAATAATCGATGTGGGAAATGAAAATCTGGTAATATCTTGTAGCATTTCTTTAACTCCTCAATAATTGCAATTTAAATATTCTCAAAATATCGCTTAAGTTCCCAAAGGGAAACTTTTTTTTCATAGGCATCAGATTCCTGTTTTGCATGGCTGACATAATGATCGATAACATCATCGCCAAATATTTTTCTGGCAATATCTGATTTATCCAGATTCTCCGCCGCTTCATTGAGGGTTCCAGGGACTTTCGGGAGAGTATCATCCATGTAGAGGTTCCCTTCTTTTAAGACAGGTGGTTCAATTTGCTTTTCCACTCCATACAAACCGGCGGCAATTGATGCGGCAAAAGCAAGATAGGGATTTACATCGGCACCGGGAAGGCGGTTTTCTATGCGAAATCCCTCACCGGTTCCGACAACCCTGAAACTGGTAGTTCTATTGTCATAACCCCATGCAATTCTAGTCGGTGCAAATGAATCGTTACTGAATCTTTTATACGAGTTCACTGTAGGTGCAAAGAAAAGAAAGAACTCCGATGCCAGCAGGTTTAATCCCCCCAGGAAGTGTTTAAAAAAAAGACTCTCAGCACCTTTATCGATAAAGGCATTTTTTCCAGTATCTGAATGGATTATACTCATGTGGATATGACAGCTTGAGCCGGCATCAGAGTCGGAATATTTTGCCATAAACGTTATGGATTTCCCATTGCTATGGGCTATTGTCCGGGCTCCATTCTTGTAAATCATATGCCTGTCGGCCATCTTTAGAGATTCAGAATAGAGTAGGCCTATCTCATACTGACCTTTTCCCGTCTCACCTTTTCTCGATTCGACAGGCACACCGGCTTCAGATACCTGATTGCAGATATCCCTGAGAAGATCATCTTTGAATCCCGTGGTAAGAATATTGTAATCGATGGGATTTAAAGAAGAAGGGATCAACCCCTCATATCCCTCTTTGTATACATCATCATAGGTGCTGTCAAAGAGATAAAATTCCAGTTCCGAAGCCATCATGGCCTTCAGAGTTTTAGCGGATAAGCTGTTTAATTGTTTTTGAAGAATAGTTCTTGGAGCCGCATCGACCGGATTACCGTCCTCTCGGACAAGATCGCAAATGATCATGGCGGCCTGTTTCTGCCAGCTCACTTCCCGTATGGTAGAATAATCGGGAACCATTAGAAAATCACCGTAACCTTTATCCCATCCGGCGAGTTTAAATCCGGGCAGAGGATTTTGAGCAACATCGATGGTCAGAAGATAATCACAGCAGTTCGACTGCCTGTTTTTTAGAAAAAAACTACCGGTCAGCCTTTTACCCATCAACTGGCCGAGGTGGTCGGGAAATGCCAGGATGACAGTATCTATAATCCCTTTTCGAATTTTTCCGTCTAATTCATCAAGAGTTAATTTTCCCATAATCAGTTCTTTTCTTTAATATAATCCAGCCAGTTTTTAAATTCCGACTGTCTGATATTATCATCGATAATATCTTCATCGACTCCCAACTGCCAGCTTAAATCAGTTCTTTCCGGTTCACGGTACAACTCTTCCATTTTATCGACATAGGCCTGTGTATCTTCATGGCCCTTGAAGAACCCGTGATCAATCAGCACCTTTTCTCTGGCCTTCGTCAGTCGTCCGATTTCATATAGATTATACTCGGGATGATACTGGGAAGCCCAGAAAGTGCCCTTTTTGTGTTTTACAGTCATCGCCTGAATACCACTGAATGAGTTAGTGGCCAGTACGACTCCACCTTCGGGGACATTAATGACAATATCATAGTGGCTTTCGAAGGCACTGAAAACTGGAGGTTTTCCTTTGAGCATGGGATGATCCATGCCCTCTTCTGTTTTTTGGATTTTCCGCCCAATCCCCATCTCTCTCCCCCGGGGGTTTTTTTCAACAGAACCTCCCGCGGCGACGGCTGCCATCTGAATACCCCAGCAACTACCCCAACTGTCAATTCCGATTTCATAGGCTATTTCTGCCAATTTTATCTGTGCTGCATTAGTGGGAATAAAAGTTTCTCCAATATCCAGATCGGCTCCGGTCCAGATG
>JADGDJ010000017.1:14829-30424 GCA_016744925.1 Spirochaetaceae bacterium | reverse complement strand
GTCGGATGGAACACATCAAAATCTGCCTCCGGCATATATTTTTTTAACATATCCCCATAGAGCTTCCAGGCATATGTCATACCCGCGTCATCCAGGTTGTTCCGGCTCGTTTTTGAATAACCGTCAATAATCAGAAATCTCATAAACTCTCCCTTGGCGTTTTGTCATTATTAAATAACAACTCTTAATCTGTCAAACCAATTTGTTGATTTGATGTATGATAATGATCACCCATACACACAATCATGAGCTTAAACGAACATGATTCATCGATATAATGTTTTTTTATTGTCATTTAGCCATAACAGAAATACACTGATTTCAGTATTAAAAATTTGTGGAGGAATATAATGAGAAGAGTTTTACCTATTTTTGTGGCTTTGATGGTACTTGTAACCGGATTTGCTTTTGCCGGTGGTTCTCAAGAGAATTCAGGTGCTGAAGAAGAAATGAACCCGACATTACGCCTGCTGACCTGGGGTGGTTATGCACCTGAAGAACTACTTTCAAAGTTCAAAGCTGAAACTGGAATCGATGTAGAAGTTATTAAAAGTAACAATGAAGAAATGATTTCCAAATTGAGAGCTACCAGAGGAGGAGGTTTTGACCTCGCTCAGCCTTCACAGGACAGGATTTCATCTGTACAGGCTGAATTTGGAATTTATCAGCCCATTGACTGGTCTCAAGTTAATACTGATCAGCTCGACCCCTCACTTGTCGCTGCCGTAAAGAAAAATACCATGGTAGACGGTGAAACTTATGGTGTTCCTCATGTATATGGAACTTCCGGGCTTATCGTCAACAAAAAACTGGCACCGGGCATTAAGGACTACAAAGATCTTCTCGATCCCCAATACGCAGGACGAGTTTCTTACAGAATGAAAAGACCTACACTTATCGCCATGGGTTATTCACTTGGAAATGACCCTTTTGAACTATACAGCGATCTTGGAAAATATCAGGAATTTCTCGATGAAGTGGGAGATGCACTGATCGCGGGAAAATCTGTTGTTCGAAATTATTATGACAATGGTGACCAATTGATGGCTTCTATGCTGTCTGAAGAAGTATGGGCTGCCATGGCATGGGAACAGGTCGGATGGAAAATGCACGATGAAAATCCCGACATAGACTATATTGCCCCTGAAAGCGGACCGCTGGCCTGGGTAGACACTTTTGCCATTCCTGCTAAATCTGAAAATGTAAAAGGCGCTTATCTCTGGATCAACTTTATCCTGAGACCTGAAAATGCCGCTGTTTTTACAAATGCGGAGAAATACGGAACAGCTTCGAAAGATGCCGGAAAATTCCTCAATGCCGATATAGCTGACAATTTTGCCCGGGGACTTCCTCCTGAAGCACTTGCAAACACTAACTGGTATCCAACTGTACCTGCCGGTCTCGAAGAGATGGAAGGTAAAGTAATGGACAAAATCAGAGCCTCTAACTAATCATACAGAAGTAATAGCAGGTGGAAATCCCACCTGCTTCTCTATCAAAAACCAGAATACCTCGAATCAATCTTCGGGGATTTTTACTTTACAACAGGATGGAATTCAATGCAGGTCGCTTTATCGGTAAAAGATTTAACTAAAAAATTTGGAGATTTCACAGCAGTTAATAATCTGACATTTGATGTGGAAGACGGGAAATTTTTCTCCATACTTGGCCCCTCAGGTTGCGGAAAAACTACACTTTTAAGGATGATAGCAGGATTTTACCAGCCTACAGGTGGTTCTATAGCTATCCAGAACAAGGATATGTTAGGTATTGAACCAAATAAAAGACCTGTAAACCTCGTCTTTCAGCATCTCGCTTTATTTCCCATGATGAATGTTTATGAAAATATTGCATTCGGTCTGAAAAGAAAGGGGGAAAGAGGAAATGCCGTTGAAAGAAAAGTCAACGACATGCTTGAACGGGTCGGATTACCCGGTTCGGGATCCAAAAAAGTCAGTCAGCTTTCAGGAGGCCAGAAACAGAGAGTGGCCATTGCCAGATGCCTTGTTCTCGAACCATCGGTGCTTCTCCTCGACGAACCTCTCGGTGCGCTCGATGCCAAACTGAGGGAACATATGAAAGTGGAACTGAAAAAGCTTCAGGTCAAAGTGGGAACGACTTTTATCTATATAACCCATGATCAGTCGGAAGCTATGGTTATGAGTGATCATGTAGCCGTTATGAACAGCGGAAAATTTGAGCAGCTCGATACTCCTCAGAATCTCTACAGCAATCCCTCTTCATCTTTCGTCGCCCAATTTGTCGGCAATAATAACAAATTTGCAGTCGATCTGAAAAAGAACGAATCGGGTCAGTTTTTTGCTTCTTCAAAAAATGGAGGATTATATAGTCTTTCTGATTCTTTCAAGCTTCAAAATAGCGATTCTTTCGATATGTTTATCAGACCGGAAGCCATTATCATCAATCCGAATAATACCAAATCTACATTTAATTCCATGAATGCCGATGTCAAAGCAATCCTCTTTGATGGCGGAAACAGCCGGCTACTCGTAACACCTGAAAAATCTGACCAGGAAATTATAGTAGCTCTCCCCCAGAACAGACAATTTGATCATATAAAAGCTAAAGACAGCATAAAAATTGGATGGGATCCCGAAGCAGCAGTCTGTTTTGAAAAAAGCGAAGAGAAGATATATGAAGATGAAATCTAAAACACAGAAAATTCGCTGGAGCTTTTTTATATTTTTCATCCCCGTAGCGCTATGGCTTTTCCTGTTGATAGTGCTGCCGCATCTGGAACTTCTGAGGATCTCCTTTCTCGGTTCCGGAGGCAAGGGATTCACTCTGGACAATTACAAAGCCTTTTTCACAGAGCCGATCTACTGGCTGACATTTGTCCGTACGGCACTGTATTCCATATTTGTGACAATGATCGTGCTTGTTGTATCTCTGCCTGTAGCATTTTACATTACAAAGATATCCAGTATCAGAGCACAGGGCCTTTTAATGATACTCATTCTGGTTCCTTTCTGGGTCAGTGAATTGATCCGTGTTTACGGCTGGATGATTCTATTGAGGGAAAGTGGTGTTATCAATGTATTTCTTGTAAAAATAGGACTATTTAAAGAACCGATAGAACTCTTATATAACGATGTCTCTATGATTATGGGGCTTGTCTATACGTCGATGTTATTCATGATTGTACCTATTATAGGTGTAATGGGCAGTCTCGACGACTCATTGATAGAAGCAGCTCACGACCTGGGGGCAAAACGACTGGCCATTTGGAAGGAGATAATAATTCCCTACTGCATGCCGGGTATAATGTCGGGCAGCATTATCGTTTTTATGCTCGTTCTGGGAAGTTATCTGACACCCAAGCTGATGGGAGGAAAAAACTCTCTCTGGTTCACAGAGCAGATATACAACCAGATTATTGTCTACTTCAACTGGAATCAGGGTAGCGCATTCGGATTTCTCCTTCTGCTGCTCTCTTCTATGATAATATGGGTTGCCCTTAAACTAACCAAACAAGATTTTACGAAGGTGATAAAATGATCAGAACACTACCCAATTCAAAAGGATATTTAACAGGATTCAGGTTGTTTATACTGATATTTTTTCTTTTCCTTTTTGCACCGCTTATTGTGACCATGGTATTGGCATTTAATGATTCCATGTTTCCATCCCTGCCCTGGAAAGGCTTCACTCTGGACTGGTTTTTGGGAGAAGGGCCGGATAAGATTGGTATATTTCATGACAAAAGTAATATAAGAGGGATTGTAACTTCCTTTAAAGTGGCTATTTCTGTATCTATATTATCAACTATTGTAGGAACAATGGCAGCATTTCTCTTCGAACAGGAGGATTTCAAATTCAAAGGTCTTTTGTACTTCCTCATGATCGCACCTCTGGTTATCCCCGGAGTTATACTGGGAATATCAATATTGCTGTTTACAAACTCCATTGGGATTTTCCTGGAAGATAATTTCGGTATCTATTTAAAATTTCTCACCCCCAGTTTCGGATTGGTCGTAATAGGACAATTTTCATTTATCACAACGATAGTAACAATGGTGATTTCTGCGAGATTGAGAAAATTTGACAGAACTCTGGAAGAGGCTGCTTACAACCTTGGAGCCAACAAGTTTGAAGTGATCTGGTTTATCACATTGAAATACCTCAGACCATCTATAATCGGTGGAGCGGCAATTGCCTTTCTCATGTCATTTGAGAATTTTAATACAACACTCTTTCTTGTCGGGGCGAAATCGACCTTGCCGATTAACCTCTATCAGCAGGTACGGGACGGTTCGACTCCCGTCATAAACGCCATTTCTTTTATACTTATAATTTCTACATCCATATTGGCAGTTGCCAACTTGTATATGGGCAATAAAAAAGAGAAATAATGAAATATTTTACCATAGCACAAATTACAGACCTCCATGTGGGGAGAGCTATCAACTTCCCTTCCGGAGAGGTCAAGCTTTTTGATCAACTTGTTAAAACTGTAAAACACATCAACAATTCTGATCATTCCATTGACCTGGTCGCCGTCACAGGAGATCTCGTCAATCACGGACATCTGGACGATTACAACAAGGTGAAGAGGGAACTGGATAAACTCAAGTGCCCCTATATTATCGTTGTCGGAAATCACGACCAGAGACAGACTTTACGGCAGATATTCCATGAACATAACTATCTCTCGGGAAACGGTGAGTTCATTCAATACACCATAGAAGATAAACCTGTAAGAATCATCGCCCTCGATACGCTGGAACCGGGAACTCATTACGGGTTAATCTGTGAAAAACGACTGAATTGGCTGGATGAAAAGTTACAGGAACAGCCCGGGAAACCAACTCTGATCTTGATGCATCATCCCCCCTTCGAAACGGGAATGCCCTATCCCGACAATCTGGGAATGCGTGGAAAAAAAGAATTTGGTGCGCTCATCGCCCGCAACAATCAGATCGTAGCTATTGCCAGCGGTCATACCCACAGAGACTCGGTAATAGGATGGAAGGGAACCGTGGTGTATATTACACCGAGCTCGGCATTCAGTTATTCATTGGAATTTAATGAAGTCGATGATCTCGATCCTCTTCAGGAACCACCGGCATATAGAATATTTCGATGGGATCCGGCAATTGGGTTGGTTTCGCATTTGGATTATATAGGGAATTATGAGTTTGGTTTGAGCGAAGGAGTTCCTAAACCACCGGAGAATTGACTTCCACCCTGTGTTTATATCATTTATGATTCTTTTGATTTTGCAAGGTCAGCCCATCGTTCCCTGTAAAAGGCAGATTCTGTATTGTCGGGATGAGTCAAGTGACTGGAATCGGAATCAATTTCCAGTTCCCATTTTCCCGATAGATAATGGAATTTGGATAATGAACACATAGGGGGATATTTCTCTCTTTCATCATTGAATAAAACCTTGAAAATCGAACGTAAAGGCGATCCATGGCTGACTAGAAGCAGGTTTGTTCCATATTTTCCGGTTAATTCGGTTAATGTCCTTTTTATCCTTCTATCGAGAATATCGAGATCTTCAGGATAGGCAGGATCTACAAGATGTCCAGATGATGGATCAACAAAGGGGTAATCTTTCACGAGATCATAGGGATCATCCAATTCCGGTTTAAAATTAAAATCCTTTACACTCAAATATTCCGAAAGACCGGCCTCCAGTATAACTTTTTTCCCGATTTTTTCCGCAATAAGATTAGCGGTCTGGACAGTTCTAAGAAAAGGAGAAGCTATAATGTGATCAATCTTTTCGCTTTTCAACCGCTCGCCTGTTTCTGCTGCCTGTTCAAAACCTACAGGAGCCAATGGAGGATTATAGGGATTTTCCGCAGAGTCTCTCCAATGAGGATCACTGAAATCTATTCTATATCCGTGACGGATTACCCATAGAGTTTTGTTGGAAGTGTTTTCTGTCATTTTTTCTCCTGGACCGAGTGATTTATATCTGGTGATTATTATTATGTATTCTATTCTATTCTAATGATAAATTCTCCATTTCGAAGGAGATACTCCTGTTTTTTTTGTAAACAGTCTTGTGAAATATAAAGGATCTGAGAACGATAAATTTAAGGCTATTTCTTTGACCGGGTACGTATCCAGATCGAGCCATTCTTTAGCTTTATTTATTTTAATATTTAGAAAATACTGGTAAGGAGACATACCTGTATATGATTTGAAAATAGTGTTTAATTGTGGCTTGCTCATAGACATCTTTTCGGAAATGGAATTAATATCGAGATTCTTATAAAGGTTCTCTTCCAAAATAAATTTAATATTTTCCACGACTTCTTCATTTCCTGATTTAAGATCCTGATTCCTGGATAAGCTGATAATTTCAGCCAAAAGAGATATGGTATCTGCACCGCAACGTATTTGGAATCCAGGCTTTTGTTCTCGAATCTGATCAAAAATTTTATTATATATATATAAAATTGTATCATGCAGTCCTAATTCAAAATGGCTTTTTGTCGGTGTAATTACATTTGTCTTATATAGATTTTCTGGATATGGTCCAGAAAACCCAATCCAGTATTCTGTCCAACCCGTCTTTAAATCAGGTTTATAAGAATGCTTCACTCCTGGAAAAATCAACATAATCGAACCAGGTCTGATCTTATATGTTTTTTCTTCGACAACATATGTTCCCGCACCAGATGTTATGTAAATTATTTGGAATTCATTTAGTGTTCTCCCTGTTCCAACACTTTTAAATCCCTCAGGGTGCTGTTCTATATTGGGAGGATAAGTCTGGCCTTTTACGATTTCGTTATATCCGGCATCATTGCAGACGATTTGCCATTTTAAATCTTCTTCACCATAAGTCAGGTAAGAAGAAAAGTTTCCTGAATTCATAAACATAATAAGGATTATTGAACTATTATCATCTTTTGTCCATATAAAAATATATTATATCCATATCATTCCCCTTTTAGATACACAGAAGCAGTGCTAACCTTGATTATTGATAAATTAAATTATAGACACACTTTTTTGAAGAGAATGTTTTGTCCATAATATTGTTAAAGAAGAATAATTGTGATGGGAGTTTATTTATTATGAAAGAAAAAATTGGCCTGTACGGTATCGGACTTGATACATACTGGGATCAGTTTGATGGTCTCCACAACCGTTTAATCGGATATCTGAATGCAATAGAATCCCGTTTATCTTCATTTGATATAGAGGTTATAAACGGAGGCCTGGTAGACAATCCTGAAAAAGCAAAAGATTGCGCAGATCTGTTCAGGAAGAAAAAAGTTGATGCCATTTTTTTATTTGTATCCACATATGCGCTGTCCCACACTGTCCTTCCGGTAGTACAGGAAACCGGTGTACCTGTTGTCATCCTAAACCTGCAGCCTGTCGCTGCCATAGATTACGACGCTTTTAACAGTCTGGACGATAGAGGTGTCATGACAGGTGAATGGCTTGCCCATTGTCAAGCTTGCTCAATTCCGGAAATTGCCAGCGTGTTCAATCTGACAGATATACAGTACACAATCATTACCGGTTATCTCGATGAAGAATATTCCTGGAATAAAATTGGAAATTGGGTAGACGCCATTAAAGTCAGATCAAAATTGAGAAGGAATCGATTTGGAATACTTGGGCACTACTACAACGGTATGCTCGATGTTTATACAGATGTCACAAGGCTGGCAACTGTTTTCGGTTCCCATTTTGAGCTGTTGGAAATAGACGAACTCAGTCAGCTCAGAAAAAATGTGACCGCTGAGCAAATTGAAACAAAAATGAAAGAATTCCAGGTTAGTTTCGAAGTTTCTGAGGAATGCGAAGACACTGAAGTGCAAAGGGCCGCCCATACAGCTTGTGCTCTCGACGCTCTTGTTGAAAAGAACAAACTGGGGGCCATGGCTTATTACTATGAAGGAGCTAACGGTAGTGATCATGAAAACATAATCACTTCAGTTATTGCCGGAAATACGCTACTCACCGCGTCTCATGTTCCCATTGCTGGAGAATGTGAAGTTAAAAATTCCGTAGCCATGAAGATTATGGATCTCTTTAACGCAGGCGGAACTTTTTCAGAATTTTATGCAATGGATTTTAAAGAAGATATCGTTATGTGGGGTCATGACGGACCGGCTCATATTGATATGGCGGATGGAAAAGTCGGACTTGTCCCTTTATCTGTATACCATGGTAAACCGGGTAAAGGTCTTTCTATACAAATGAAAGTCCAGAATGGACCGGTTACTCTCCTCTCTGTTGTACAAGGAAAAAATGGAAGTACATCATTACTGATCGCTGAGGGAGAATCTGTTGAGGGTCCTACTCTTATGATCGGGAATACGAATAGCAGATACAAATTTTCACTGTCCGCAAGAGACTTTACTGATCAATGGTCATACGCTGGACCGTCGCATCACTGCGCCATAGGTAAAGGACATATTGCAGAAAAAATAGAAAACTTGGCAAAATTGTTGAATATTCCCAGTAATAGGATTTGTTAAAGGTAAAACATATGTCAGATATAATATTGGAATTAAAGAATATCACAAAAATATTTCCAGGAACGAAAGCTCTGGATAATGTCTCCTTTCAATTAAAACGAGGAGAAATCCATGCATTGATGGGAGAAAACGGCGCTGGAAAGTCGACATTTATCAAAGTGATTACAGGTGTACATAGACCTGAGCAGGGAGAAATGTTTTTAGGTTGCAGTAAGGTTACTCTTCAAGGACCCAAAGATGCCCAGAAATATGGAATTGCAGCCATTTATCAACACGTCACATGTTACCCCGATTTAAATGTAGCGGAAAATATATTTATCGGTCATGAAATAAGGCATAAATTGGGAAGATTGAATTGGAAAGAGATGTATCGAATATCCGATGAACTTCTTCAATCATTGGGAATTAATTTTAATTCTCGCACCCAAATGGGCACTTTAAGTGTCGCACAACAGCAGATTGTTGAGATAGCCAAAGCTCTATCTATGAAAGCAAAAATCATCATAATGGATGAACCTACAGCAGCATTGACCAAAAGAGAAAGTGAAGAGTTATACAGAGTCACCGAACAGTTAAGAGACAATGAAGGCGCTTCGATAATTTTCATCTCACATCGATTCGAAGATATGTATAGATTAGCCAGCAGAGTGACTGTCTTCAGAGACTCTCAGTACATTGGTAACTGGGAACTGGACAAGGTCTCAAAGGATGATCTAATAAAAGCCATGGTGGGCAGAGAAGTGAGCAGCCTCTACCCTAAAGCAAAAACGGACATCGGTGAATCTGTCCTGGAATTGGAGAATCTCACCCGGACCGGATATTTCTCAGGGATTTCTTTCTCGGTTAGAAAGGGTGAAATTCTCGGCTTGACCGGTCTTGTGGGAGCTGGTCGAACAGAAGTCTGTGAGAGCCTTTTTGGAATTCACAAAGCAGATTCAGGTAAAATTATTTTTGCCGGAAATGAAGTGACCATTGAGAATCCCAGAACTGCAATGGATTTGGGAATTGGATATCTCCCGGAAGACAGGCAGCTTCAGGGCCTCATCCTCGATTGGGGTATAGACAAAAATATAACACTACCCAATCTGGATCAATTCTCTAATGGTGTATGGCTGAATGATCAGAAAGAACTGGAGATTGCCGAGGACATGTTTAAAAAAGTGCTCATCAAAGCGCAATCCGTTCAGGCTACTGCCAGCTCTCTATCTGGGGGAAACCAGCAGAAAGTTGTTGTGGCGAAACTACTGACAACAGATTTAAAAGTCATCATTCTCGACGAGCCGACCAAAGGTGTTGATGTAGGAGCCAAATATGCCATTCACAAAATCATGAGTGATTTGGCATCGAGAGGATATGCTGTCCTGATGGTATCATCGGAAATGCCGGAAGTGCTAGGAATGTGCGACAGAATCATAGTTATGAAAGAGGGTAAAATAAGTGACACCATGGATATAGCTGATGCCACTCAGGAAAAAATCCTAGAAGCCGCTATGGTTAAGTCAGTTAAGGATAGGCAGTAATAAATGGAAAAATTATTAAAAAAGAAGAACAATATTCAGCTCGACCAGTTCAGAGAATTGGGATTGCTTCTATTTATCATAATCATTTCAATTATGGTTCAGATTCGGAACCCGAGTTTTCTAACAGGAGAAAATATTAATGACTTATTAAAGAATACGGCCATTTTAAGTATTCTCTCCGTAGGTATGATGCTTGTACTTGTGACAAGAGGAATAGATCTTTCAATTGCCGCCAACATGGCATTTTCCGGAATGCTGGCATCAATTATAGTGAGAGATTTTCCACAGATCCATCCTGTATTAATCATGTTAATCGGAATATCCGCAGGTACACTCAGCGGATTTATCAATGGCCTGCTAATTTCAAAAGGTAAAATCTTGCCAATAATTGCGACATTGGGAATGATGTACGTTTTAAGAGGCAGTACTTTTTTAATCAGTAAAGGGCAGTGGGTCAGTGCCTATCAGTTTACTGATGGATTCAAAAAAATGGCAACTGGTACGAACTGGGGTATAAATAATCTGATTTTAATAGCAGTTGCGGTCTATGCCCTGGCCTACTATTTTATCAATCACACCAGAACGGGACGAAGAATCTATGCGACAGGGAGTAATCCCGACTCGGCAAAAATCAGCGGGATTAATACTGACAGAATGGTAATCCTGGTTTATTCAATTATGGGAATGCTTTCGGGTCTGACAGGTGTCCTATGGATGGCAAGATTTGCTTCTGCACAAAGTGATAGTGCCATGGGTTACGAAATGAATGTCATAGCCGCTTGTGTTTTAGGTGGTGTCAGTATGAGCGGAGGATCCGGCAAAGTAGGTGGAATCCTTCTCGGTTCACTCCTCTTTGGAATCCTGAACAATACCCTTCCTTTAATCAATGTTTCACCATTTTGGCAGAATGCCATCCAGGGAGCCGTTATACTTCTTGCGGTTATAGCCAATGTCCTAGCAAAAAGAGGGATGACAAAAAGAAACCTAAACAGGAGAGATAGATGATCAAAAATACAAACAAACTCAGCTTTTTATTGAAGTGGGAATGGATGTTGGTCGCATTATTGATACTTATCAACATAATGAATGCCTCTCTATCACCCTACTATCTTGAATATAATAATATGATGAGTGCTATTATGGCATTTCTTGACCGGTCATTCATGGTTCTTCCCATGGCTATTATAATTATTATGGGAGACATAGATATCTCTGTCGCTTCGACTGTGGCTCTCTCATCTGTCATGATGGGAGTCTCTGTACAGAATGGTGTTCCTATGACAGTGGCCATATTAATCTGTATGGCTACAGCTACTTTATGCGGTTTCATTAATGGACTTATTGTTACAAAGTTCAAAGAATTATCTGCTGCCATAGTGACAATATCCACAATGATCCTCTATCGCGGTATTGCCTACATTATTCTCGAAGATCAAGCGGCTAGTGGATTTCCACTCTGGTTCTCCATACTAGGATGGGGAGACATAGGAACAATCCCCTTAATCCTGATTGTTTTTATAGCTTTTTCAGTAATATTCTGGCTCATTCTTCACAAAACAACAGCCGGAAGACAAATTCTGGCAATCGGACAAAACAATACAGCTAGTATATATTCCGGTATCAACGTCGATAAAATGCGATTATTTGCTTTTACTGCTGCCGGTTTCATGGCTGGAATAACAGCATTGTTCCTCACATCAAAAATGGCTTCGACAAGACCGAATATTGCTATCGGTTATGAACTGGAAGTTATTGCCATGGTTGTGCTTGGAGGAGTTAGTACATCGGGAGGCAAAGGAAAAATCCACAGTGTAATCCTTGCTATTTTTGTAATCGGTTTACTGAAATACGGCTTGGGAATCATCAACATACATTCGCAAATTGTAACAATTATTATCGGATTGTTACTGATTTTCTCGACACTACTGCCCAGTATCGGCCAGAGGGTCATGTCTAAATTGAAAATAATAAGGCAAATGAATCTTTAATTAGGGAATATACAGAGATTTTCTCTGTAAAAAAATATAGGAGACTTTAAATGAAAAAAATTATTACAATGACAATGGTTTTGCTGGTATTGGCAACTGGTTTTCTTTCTGCTTCAGGTCAACAACCCGCAGCGGATGAGGGAAAGAAAAAGTTTGCGATTGTATTCAAAAATACAGGAAACCCCTATGGCGAGAAAGAGATGGCTGGATATAAAATTGCCATTGAAGAGATGGGTTATGAAGTTATCTTGAAAGCTCCGGC
Organism: Spirochaetaceae bacterium; assembly: GCA_016744925.1. Lineage (GTDB taxonomy): Bacteria > Spirochaetota > Spirochaetia > DSM-2461 > DSM-2461 > Spirochaeta_F. The sequence goes on along the minus strand of JADGDJ010000017.1, from coordinate 18,177 downwards.
ACAGCCGACAGTAGATGGACAGATTGCCATAATCGAAGAATTGATTGCTCAGAGAGTTGATGCCATAGCAATGGTTGCCAATGATGTCGATGCATTGAACATGGCTCTTGCCAAAGCGATGAAACAGGGAATTAAAGTACTTTCTCTGGATTCTGCAGTAAGCGCTGCAGGAAGATTGGTACATATTAACCAGGCAGATCCCGAGCTGATCGGTAGAGTTCAAATTCAAGCTATTAAAGAAATGATTAATGGTGAAGGCCAGATTGCAGTTCTAAGCGCCACATCACAGGCAACGAACCAGAACGCATGGATCGAATGGATGATCGAAGAGCTTAAAGAACCGGAATATAGTAAAATGGAACTGGTTAAAGTAGCCTATGGTGATGACTTAAGAGATAAAAGCGTTTCTGAAATGGAAGCTCTTCTGAAAAATTACCCCAACCTGAAAGGTGTTATTGCTCCAACAACTGTAGGTATTGCTGCGGCAGGACTAGTGATCGAAGAGAAAGGTCTTAAGGGACAGGTTCATCTTACCGGATTAGGACTTCCAAGTGAAATGGCAAGCTATATTGAAAGCGGAATTTGCGAGTGGATGTACCTTTGGAACCCGATCGATGTTGGTTATCTCGCAGGATATGCAGCGATGGCGCTAGTTGATGGATCGATCACAGGTGCTGTCGGCGAGACTTTTGAAGCTGGAAGACTGGGGAAAAAAGAAATCATTGCTGATGGTAATGGAACTCAGATAATGCTCGGTGCTCCATTTAAGTTTGAAGCATCAAACATTGCTGAATGGAAAACAGTTTATTAAGTTAAAGTTTATTATACCGGACTCTCTATTAATTGAGAGTCCGGTATTTAATGGGAGAGAATATGAAAACGGCATTTAAAATGAAATTGTATCCCGGTTTTATCGAGGAATACAAAAAGCGCCATGATGAAATCTGGCCGGAATTGGAAAATCTTCTGAAAGGTGCGGGAATATACGATTACTCCATATTTATTGATGAAGAGACTAATATATTATTTGCCGTCCATAAGACTAAAGAAAATGTGAGCGCACAGGATCTGGGAAATACTGACATAGTAAAAAAATGGTGGAAATATATGGCTGAGATTATGGAAACCAATGCTGATAATTCACCGATTACAACTCCTTTAAAAGAAGTCTTTTATTTAAGCTGATTGAACCTCTTCAATTCCCGATTATACCATTTCCAGGGGATCCCGAGTTATCTAAACCCGAACCGGACCAGAATCCTCCTACCCCTAAAAAGCCATCATCATCCAGTTATGAAAAATGTTTCAGCAGAAGTCTCTCGTTTTAGAAACTTCTGTTGAATGTAGTAGAATTATTCTGAAACGGTTGTAATACGACCTTCAGTCTTGTAATTTATGGGGCTGTTCTCTTTAAAGAAAGTAGTCATAACATCCAAATCCAATGCTCCCGCATCATAGGGATTAATTGCCTTCTCTTTGAGAACCACAAAATCATCACCGCCACCACGGATATAATTGTTGGCCGCTACTTTATAAATCGCATCGGGATCGAGAGGATCCCAGCCACCCTGTCCATCACTGATATAAACTTCCGTAACCCTTCCACCACTTTGCATTGCATAATCAAAAGGCTCTTTAGAAGGATCCCAGACTATTTTTGCACCGGACATGGACAAAAATCGCCCGCTTCCCTCTTCAACCCGGCTTACACCATGATCAAAAACCTGCCACAGATCTGAACCTTTTATCTCAAAAGTAGCGACCAGATTACCAAAGGGGAGAACTTCCATCAATTTCTGCATGGTTATCTCACCAGTGCCGACATCAGCTCTGATTCCACCGCCATTGGTAAGGGCAAGCTGTACGCCTTCGTCTTTTACGGCAGCCATCATGGCATCTGTAATCAGGTTCCCGATATTGCTCTCTTCAGTTCGGGATCGGATTAGTTCAGAGTTATTAACACCGAGAACGGCTCCTGTAAAGGGTTCCAGTTCGATATTTTTATTCTCAATATAGCTTGTGATTTCACTGTCTCCAGGTATATCAGCTGTCATTTTAATCGGAGCTCCCCACCAACTGGTAGCAACGCCCTCATCATCAAAAGTAACCGTCAGATTTCCCAGGTATTTGTTGTACTCGTTTGCCTGAACCAGAAGAACCGGTTCATCAGTAGTAGATTGTACAACTCCGGGATAGTTCTCTCCGAGCAACTCGGTATGAGAATGCCCACCGACAATTATATCAACGCCATCCAACCCTGCAGCAATCGCCTGGTCATTTAAATATCCATTGTGGCTCAACAGAACGATTATATCGACGCTCTGACTTACCAGATCATCAATTACAGGCTGAACTGATTCAACAACATCATGAAATACAATGGTATCACCGGGACTGGAGATTGTGGGAGTTTCAGGGATTGTAGCCCCAACAATTCCAACCAGTCGTCCATTAAAATCTTTTACGATATATTTTTTTACAGATTCTTTTAAAAGGGGTTCATTGTCGAATGTCGTATTAGTACTGACCACAGGAGTTTCCAAACCTGTAAGGAATTTTGACAGACCTTGCATTCCCTTATCAAATTCATGATTTCCAAGGGTCATGGCATCGTAGTTCATCATGTTCATGATATCCCGATCTGCTGTTCCTTCAAATACGGTATAAAAAACTGTACCCATAACGGCGTCACCTGCATTGAGGAAAAGCACATTATCATAGGCACCGCGAATCTGCTCAGCCATAAATGAGATTTTTGCGGCTCCATACCGCCCTTTATAATCGGCAGCCAGATGAGAGTGATTATCATTGGTATGCAAAATTGTTAGAGGGAAATCTCCCTCTAAGACAGGTTCCCGATCCTGTGATCCTTCAGTAAATGCCGGGAAGAGCAATAAACTTAATAAAAAGTACCCAACTAAAAATTTCTTCATTCTATTCTCCTTTTATACATCATAATATTACGAAAGAAGATTGTATAAAAGGAAAACAAAACAACGTTTTACAAATAATCAGATTTAAAGATCCATATTCTTTTCCATAAGAGTTTGTGTATTCTCCTTCATAAAAGCCAAATATGTTTCTTTATCCATTACCGGCTTAAAATTCTCCAATATAGAATCGGAAAGCTCGGCGCCATGGAATAGCAAATCGATGACAGTCAAAGCCATGGCTTTAGCCGGAATTATATAAGCGAGGTTAGGATCGGTAATTTGGAACTCCTTTGAATGAATCGCTCCGCTAACGCCACCTATCATGGGATGAAGTGTCGGCATGAGATGGGAAATATCTCCGAAATCGAATGATCCGGTAAAATCCCCTCCATCGACGACTTTATTCTCACAACCG
>JADGDJ010000017.1:0-14819 GCA_016744925.1 Spirochaetaceae bacterium | reverse complement strand
ATTTTAAGATTCTCATGAAAAATATCATCGAGGCCTTCATGCCTGAGTATGGGGAGGTAACCGGGAATATCGACGATTTCGATATCCGCACCGATCGCCAGAGCGCCGGCTTTTAAAGCCCGGTTCACTTTCCGATTGGCATCGACCATGGACTCAATGGTTCTCGCCCGGACATAGGCTTCCATGCGAACATCCGAGGGAACCACATTGACAATATCACCGCCCTTAGTAATGATGGGATGAACGCGCACCCGGTCGGAATCTTTAAAAGTCTCTCTTTGAGCCTGGATGTTCATGATAGCCAGCATTGCGGCATTCAGGGCATTGATACCAAGTTCGGGAGCGGATCCCGCATGAGACTCTTTTCCCGTAAATTGGATTTTTTTGCCGATGAAACCATTACTTGATGGTCCGACCAGAGCATCCATATCCCCCAGATCGAGAGAGTGAAACATCACGCTCATTTGAACATCGTCAAAATATCCCTTATAAATGAGTTCCTGCTTTCCGCCAAAGAATTGTATCTTGTTCTCAGCACGCAGTGAGTTTCGATATTCCAGTTCAATGAATTCTTCTGCGGGAACCGCCAGAATATCTATTTGGCCGTCCAAGTGCGTAAGAACGCCTGAGCGCACTAATCCGGCGACAGCTCCCAGTAATCCCGCTATTTGCATATTGTGCCCGCAGGCATGAACACTTCCCTCTTCCGACGAATGGGGATGGTCGTTTACGACAATGGCATCCAATTCCCCCAAAAGAGCGATTGTAGGACCTGGACGTCCCTTATTCAATTGGGAACGGCAACCGGTTATGGCAATATTCTCTTCAACATCAAGATTCAGGCTCTTTAAAAAATCAACCGCCGTTTTAGTCGTTTTGATTTCTTTATAACCAAGCTCAGGATTATTATATATCTGAGTTCCAATATTGACGATTTCTTCTCTGCTGGAATCTATCGCTTCAATAACTCTCTGTTTAAGATCTTCTTTAGTCATATTACCTCACAAGCCGTAAATATCATTTAAAAAATAGATGCCGCCCCGGAGAGCAGACATCTATTGAACCAGAGCTTAAATAGTGCCCTGCACTGTAAGAAGAATCTGAGCGATTATAGCTGAACCGAAGAAGGTACTGGTAAAAACGACCAGTGCAATAATAACCAGTTTCCAGGAAATCTTTTTGAGCACACCGATTTTATTTCCAACGGAAATTCCCGCAAAGGCCAAAATAGGTGTAGTCGTTGCGAGGAATCCTACTTTATTTATGTAGCCGAGCAAAAAATCGGAAGTGGGAAGCATGGGCAAAGTGAGGACGAAAGCGATAAATGTCGCCCAGGCAAAGGCCGGAAGCCGCCAGGGAATGAGATCTTTTAATATGAGAGCAACCATGGAAAGAAGTATAATAATCAACATACCGGGAAGCGCTACGATCGGCGATGCTCCCGAACTGACGAGCTGCCCCGTCAGGATTAAAACTCCGACGCATAACATTAGTTTAAACTGATTTGATATTTTTACTAAATCCATTTTATTCTCCTCCCTGCACTTCTACAGGTGTTCCCTTCTTTTCAAATTTCGGTGCGATCTTTTTGTAATACCAATTTGTAAAAGGTAAAGCGATGAAGATCACAGAATAAATTCCCGTAATTCCGGTCAGCATATTACTGGTTGCGGCATAGGCCAAAACAGTATCTTTTATCGCAGCGGGTACAGTTGCAGCAAGAGCGGCTGATCCTGCGGCCATCATGCTTCCGCTTCCGACTCCAGTGGCCATGGCTAATGCGTAGGGATGTAGACCCGTATTGATGGCTAAAGATCCCAGGAAACCGAAAAAGATAGTTCCAAAAACGGTTCCTACCATATATGTTCCCAGAACTCCGTTACCTTCAGGAGAATCCATACCGTACTTTTCTCCGATGACACCAAGAGTAGGTTCGCGACAAATACTGACAGCAGCACCGACGGCTTCACGCTTTAATCCCAGAAGCAAAGCCAGTGGAATGGCTATGACAGGAGTTAAAAGATTTCCCAATTCCTGAAGAATCAGTGCGGGACCAGCTTCCAATACCTTTACAATATTGGGACCGACAAGAGTACCATATCTCACACCCAGCGGTATCAGAGCTATCATAACCCCTACTCCAGCCAATTCCATAGTGTCATCATTAACCAGTTTTTTGAGTGCGCTTATTCTTTTCCCCAGAATAGCCGGCGTAATAAGCATTCCCATGATTACTGCAAAAAGCATAGGCAGAAGAACCACTGTTCCCGGGCCGAGGCTTATTTTAATAATTCCGATAAGTTCCGATATGATTACCAGAACAATCACTACAGCGAGTAATGGTAAAAACACACCACTTCGCCCTTTCCAAGATAAGGTTTCTTTTTCAGTCATTCAAAGCTCCTCTAATCAGCCCTCTAGAAAAGGCTGTAATTTTCAACATTTACGGCCATGTCACTATATAGTCCGTAAATGAAGTTTTCTTAGATTAGTATTGTTTTATTGATCTGTAAAGTCATTATTGTGAATAAGTGGATGCGCTCTCTGTTATTTAAAACTAAAAAGTGATTTTTATAATATTTTTGGGCCGTCCGCGCAATGAAGAACTCTCTTTCCCGATAACTGTTCCATAACCGCCGTCCAATATTTTTTTCAATATCCTTCTCGCCGTCCTCTCTCCAATATTCAGTGTGGTTGAGAGATCTTCAGAATCAAATGTATCTTTTCCCGTTTTTTCTATCAATGCTTGGATCTTCGTGATGTACGATGGATCGAGCCTGGTTATATCCGATATTTCCAGAACCCTTTTATCTTCGACTTTGATAAAATAGTGCAATTCGTCTTTTTCGCAGAGAGGTCCCTGAATCTGATCTCCGTCTACGATGAAGGCGCTGCTGCTTTTCAGCTGTTGAGCCTTTGCCATGGCTTTCCGTGCAGATTTTTCAGCTTCATAAGCGGTTATGCCGAAACCGATTCCTGAATGGAAAATGGTATTCATTTGGTTTCCCCATGTCATCAGTTTCTTAAACTGAATCCAGTTCGCACCATTTTCAATCTCTCCTCGTGTAGTGAAGATTATCATCTCTTCCCGGGCATAGGCAAATAAGGAGCCCTGTATCTCCCGAACATATTCGAGAAGCTCAAGATAAAACTCCCCTCTTTTCTTTAAGTCGTCATACTGGCATAAGGATTCGTAAGTGAAACCTTTCAGGCGGATGATCTGGATGGCGATTCCTGCGGACCTAATCCCTTTGGCTTCGATGTTATAGAGTAATTTTTCCAAATTCTGACGAATTTGAATATTATTGGGGTATAACCTGAAAACAGGCAAACCTCTGTCCAGGAGTTGTCGGTAAACGGAACCGAATCCTGTTAAAACAACATCTATCCCACCTTGTTCATATAAATCGATATGCTGTTTTACATAGTCGTCTTCATTGTAGTCTACAGAAAAAGGCATCGTGTGAAGTTTATCAAAAGACAGTCCGAATTCTTCGATTATTTCATAGAGGACATTATCGGGTACGACGTCAATGCTTATTCTTTTATAATGAATCTGCTTCTGTTCCATTTCCCATATTGTGCTCATCAGACTGTATCCGCTTCTGGGGATTGTCTCGTAGGGTTTGGTTATTTTTTTTGATTTCTTAATCTCTTCCAAAACGCCGATGCCCGTAAAGAAGATTCCGTCATTTTCAGTCTGGCATAAATCAAAGAGTTTCACAGCATCTTTTATCCGCTCTTCGATATAAGAATTGAGAATCAGGTTATCATACCGGTTTTCGAGAACCTTCAGTATTTTTTCTACCGAGTCCCGAGGGCCGATTAGTCCGACTTTTATTTTTTTATTACTGATATTATCAATATTCATAATATTTTTTACTCTATAAGAGATAAGACGATTTAGCAAGTTTGAAAAAAAATCAGTTCTTTGTACTTAGAAATGGATTCTTGTCTCAATGTATAAAACAGGAACCACCTCGGGTGTTAAACCGTCATCGTCAAATACAGTATTTCCGTCGGCATCGGTCAGAACTGTCGTGGAAGCCCCCAGAACTATATCGAGAACAGTAGACGGAGAATAGATTATTTCTCCCGAAACGATTGTGTTGGCATCAAAGAGAGATAGGGAATCATTGGTGAAAGTTTCCATCAATTTGCTTCTCTCGTAAGTGATCCTGCCGGATATGGGGATACCGGGGAAAAGACCATTTTTAAGCACCAGACTGATGTTGAACTTGTCATTATCCGGGAGAGAGACACCGCTATCAGAGATTTCCCATGGCCAGTAATAAGCTGTCGTAAAAGCGATTTTATCTTTCAGAATAATCCCGCCTTCGCCGTAAATACCCATAATTGTCCCCTGTTGGGAGGAATCATCGATATAATTAACTATATCATTCAGATATTCGATTTTTTTTCTGTCATATAGAGAGTTGTAGAGAGCCGGCCTATAAATCCCCGTGCTTATTCGGTATTCGAATGCCCAGGAGAAATTCATAATGTTTCCCCGCACTCCTGCTACGATACCGTAGTTGGTAATTTCTCCATTGTTAAACCAGAAATCAGCACCGGGCATTCCAGCGGAAAATGATGCTGTATCCGCTCTGAAAATGGGGGCAAAAGAAGATAAATCGCCGAAGATCAAAATATTAAAACTGTCTTTACTGATCCTAAAGATTTCGAGATCAATTCCGAAGGTCAAAAGCCATGGATCACCATATAGATTTTTGGTCACTTCTGAACTTCTGGCTGGGAAAAAATCTACGAGACCGGTCAGTCCGATCTGGAAGGGTTCATATCCCTTAAAGGGGTTGATGTATAACCGTCCGGCGACGATTGAAGGATCGGCCAGATTGTCTCCGATCAGCTCCATCCCCAGAACTCCCAGATCGAAATCCGTATTGAGTCCCACTTCCCTTATAACCGGAAACTCGCTGTCGTTGGCATAATCGTTCATGATGGAACCTTGGCCAATGGACATATTGTTCAATCTCCCTAAGGTGATGTAGAAGGGATCCACACCTTTACGGCCGTATTCGAGGAATCTGATCTTGAGCATAGTGTCTTTTAGAATATCGAGCAAAATATCCTGGGGATCACCATTTTGATCGGTACCGAAAGACCATTCTGAGGGATCAGTGATGCTGTCGGCATAAATAACGGGCAGATAGAGTCCCATCCTCAGTTTTTCCAGCTCTAAAACAGGTTGTACAACAACTTTGGCATAGGATTTCCCACCAATGGTCATTGTTCCTATTTCCATACCGAAAATATTTCTGACCATGGAAGCCAGTTTGGACTCATACAGTTCTCCTGGCTTGGAAAAGGGTTCTTCCCGCACTACTGCAATAATTTCATCACTCATTACAGGAGTTTCGGCAATGACACCGAGAGAAATTTTTTTGAAATTCATATTCCGGAACATAAGATTAACCTCGTCGGAAGGCAGCTCCAGAACCTGTAAAACTTCAGACCCGGTATTGACTGTCCGGTTGGCCGAGGCTATAACGGGTGTACCTCTGAAGGGGATGACTTCAACCAGTCCCTCTCTGACGACAACTTTGGAATTACCCGGTTCCACTACATTAATAAAATCAGTACCCCGCACTAACATGACCGCAGAGGGAGTCCGTACATAATAATAGTTAATCACGGGAGTTTTGGCGACTATTGTTCGCATTTTACCAGCCAGAAGGTAAAGCTCATTGGAGGGGCTGCCGTTTAATCCCTGCAGAAAAGCTATGGAGAAATCAGTATTTTCCGCCAGTTTCAGAATCGTTCCGCTGGGATACAGTTTTATTTCCGCAAAACCGCGCCCTGTGACGATAGAGAATCCCGGTGGAAGATTATCTCCCATATTAAAATGATCAAGAATTGTTCCCGTATCATCAATGATGAACATGTCCCCATAGGGATCTTCATAATATTCGAGAACAGCCACCGGTTTATCCTGGGAAACAAGGGAAACAGGAAGCCAGGTCAGAATCAGTAAAATCGGTATAAATATTTTTTTCATTTTAACCTACTTTAATGAGATTCCCGTCTCCTGTATTTGCTGTTTCCTCATTTTTAGATAATTATCACCTACAACAGGAATCCATGCTTCATCCAGACTCCAATCCTCTATGATTTTTAGTAAGGATTAATTTAAAATTTAATGTATATGTCAGGTAAATGCCAAGGATATATTACAAACATTATCTATATTCCCTGACATATTTAATTCCAATTCTTATCACTTATACTGATCTAAGACAAAACATGGGTTTCAGGAGATCCTTTTGAAATCGTTAATGATATGGTCATGATCATTAAATTATTCCCGATTTAAAAAACCCCTTTGAAAAATCAAAGGGGAGGAAAAAAAGAGAATATATAAATCAGCCCTTAACAGAGCCCATCATAAATCCTGTAACAAAATATTTCTGAACAAAGGGATACAGACATAACATCGGTAGAGATGTTATAATAATAACAGCTCCTTTTATAGATTCTGATGGGAGCGGCGCATCTTCCAGACCTCCACCGATATCACCCAGCTGAGGAACTTCCAGAATTCTCTTTAAGAGATTCTGCATAGGATACAGTTTTATATCATTGATAAACATCTGAGCATCAAACCATGAATTCCAGTGCCATACAGCATAGAACAAGGCTATTGTTGCAACAGAAGGGAGACATAGAGGCAGTATGATCCTGAAAAAGATAGACACATGAGAGCATCCGTCGATTATCGCCGCTTCTTCCAGACTGGCCGGAACCTGTTTAAAAAAAGCGATCATTAAAAATACATATTGAATGTTCATCATCCATGGAAAAATCATTGCCCAGACTGAGTTTATCAAGCCAAGATTTTTAATGAGTAAAAACTGAGGTATGATCTGAACCGGGAATACCAGACACAACATAAGCAAAACCTGAATTGTTTTACGTCCCGGTAGATCATCTTTTGACAATCCGTAGGCCATAGCCGTTGTTATGGATATTTGAAAAAAGGTTCCGACGATTGTCCTGAAAAAGGTTATACCGTATGCGGAATAGATCATCTTATTCTTGAATATCATCTGATAGGCTGAAAAATCAAACTTTTTCGGAATGAGAATAAGTCCGGTCCTTGTCAGATACTCTTCAGTAGAAACGAATGAAGTCATAACTACTGATAAAAAAGGGAAAAGGAATACAACGATTATCAGAAGCATAAAAGCATAGTTGAACACGCTGAATACTTTTTCACCTCGCGACATTGTAATATTATTCATGATTTATTCTCTCCTATCAGCCGTACAGACTATGGTCTGAAAATTTCTTTGTTACATAATTTGAACCTAAAACCAGAGTCAAAGCCAAAAGAGATTTGAATAATCCCACGGCGGCACCGAAGGAAGCCTGATTCTGCAGAAGTCCGACTCTGTAAACATACGTGTCAATAATATCGGAAACCTGATATACAGCTGGTGAATAGAGCAATAAGGTTTCTTCAAAACCCTGATTCAATACAACGCTAATCCGTAGAAGAAACATGATAATCACAGCAAAAGATATGGACGGAAGAGAAATCTTCAATGTCTGTATCCATCGGTTTGCTCCGTCAATCCTGGCCGCTTCATATAACTGCTGATCGATACCCGATAAGGCTGCAAGATAGATGATTGTTCCCCAACCGATATTTTTCCAGATAATAGCCGACAGCAGAACTGTTCTGAAATATCGAACATCCCCCAGGTAATAAATCGATTTCCCACCAAATTTGGTAATAATATCGGGAATAATGCCAGACTGGGTTGAGAGTAGATTGAAGACTAAACCTGCCAGAACAACTGTAGAGATGAAATAAGGCATATAGGAAATAGTCTGCACAACCCTTTTAAAGGCAACTCTTCTTATTTCATTCATCAGCAGAGCCAGTATGATGGGAGCCCCGAATTCAAAAACCATTCTTAAACCGGCCAGAGCGAATGTATTGCCCAGTATATTCCAGAAATAATGTGATGAAACAAATTTCTGAAACTGATACAAACCGACCCAATCCGCAGCAATTATCTGTTCAATCGTTGCAAATGTCGGTACTTTTTTAAATGCCACGACAGTGCCCAACAAGGGGATATACCTGAAAACGATGATGTATATCAACCCGGGCAGGATCAGAGCATATAATAACTTATAGTTGGTAATCTTCTTCCAAAGTGATCTGTTTTTTATCTTATTCATAGTATTGCTATGGAAGAAATTTATTAACTTCCAAAAACTCCAATTTTATTTAGTAAAGATCTGCCCCCTATGAGGGCAGATTATTTATTTGATTATCCTCTTTGATCCTTATACATTTTTGTATGAGATTCGATCCAATCATCCATACCGGCAGAATAGAGTTCTTTTACGAAACTATCCCATTCAGAAATATCTCTGGATCCCATGATGAACTTAAATACTTCTTCATCCATCATTCTCTGAAGGTCAGCCAATCCGGGAACTTCTTCTTCAAGAACAGCCTGGTCATATAACACATAAGCATCTACGGGTAATTTACCTCTGTCGGTATTTGTAACGTCTGGAGGAGTTCTTCCAATCCCGCTGATACCGAAATAATGATGCTGTTTATAGTTCTGATCTTCACGGTCATTGATTTTTCCGATTCCAACCCATGCCGGTAGTGAAACAGACCAACCATAATCACCGGCATAATCTTTATATTCACCAGTAAACGCAACGGCAGCTTCTCCACCTTTAGACTCATCCCATTCCCAGTTTCCAGGTCCATAGAGTGATGTAAGGAAGTTGGCGGCATTGTCATAAAGGAAATTCTGTACAACAACAATTCCTTCAGGATATTTTGATGATGCCGGTACTAATTGCGCCTGATATCCCGAAGGCGTTGCAGTTTCAGCGAGACCTTTAGGTCCTCTTATTCCAGCAGGATTCAGATCAAAGTCACAGTCGGGGTCAATCTTTCTCTGCTCGGCATCAGTTGCTGTTGTATCTGTAGACGTGGAGATTGTCGCACCGACAACGGCTGAAGAGATTAAATCTCTTATTTTATTCTGGTCCAGAGAAGCAAACTCAGGATAGATGTAACCAGCTTCAAACCATTCATTCAGCTGTGTTACAAAATCAGCAACGCCGGGCTGAAGAATGTAAGGTTTTAACATACCGTCTTTATCGAGCCAGTTAGAATATCCATATTCAGTAAAAGCACCCAACAAACCATCTAACATTGGAACAGCTCCGTGAACACCTTTTGGATTTAACAAAAGAGGAATAGTTCTATCACCAGCCGGTTTGGCAGCTTGTACAGCGGCAAAATAAGCAGTCATATCATCAATTGTTTCAGGCATATCCATGCCAAGATCTGCCAACCAGTCTGTTCTGAAAAATGCGGGAGATGACATCATAGGAGTAACTCTTGGAATTCCCCATATTTCTCCGTCATGTGTTAACGCATCAACAGAAGATTTTGGCCATGCCGGCAAAATGTTAGCACCAACTGTATCAAAATGCTCCGTTAAAGGCTGTATGGCACCCTGGGCATAATAATCAGGCCAATCACCCCAGAATCCATCAAGCTGGCTTCCAGAAGCAAGCAGAAGATTTATTTTCTGAACATCCTGTTCAGATGTAGTTCCCGGTGCAATTACCTCGACACTGTAACCTGTATTTTCCAAAATCCAGTCATGCATCTTTTGTTTCATTTCATCGGTTGTGGATATAGAGCGCAACCTAGCACGCATAAATCCACCATTTCCATAAACAACTAACTTTTTAACTTCTTCATCTGATGATTTGTCATCCTGTCCCGATGCAAATCCAGAAGAGATTGTCAAAGAAACAAGCAGTAAAGCAATAATCAACTTTTTGATCATTTAATTCCTCCAATTTGATATGATTCCAGATTATCTCCGCTTTTTTCATATGGATATGATGTATTTCTGACTATTTTTGTATTCATTTACTTGATGTAAAAATATTTCCATTAGTCAAAAATATTTCTATCATTTATGACTGTTTATCGAAATGGGATTGGCATTGCGTCTATATTCGCCAGGAGTTTTACCCGTTTTTTCCTTAAAGACCTTTATAAAATAATTGGTATTCCAATATCCAACTTTCAGACAAATATCCTTAATGTTCAACTCATTGTTCTTTAAGAGTATTATTGATTTCTCAATTCTCAAATCAGTGAGGTAATCAATAAATGAGATCCCTGTGGTTTCTTTAAATGAACGGCTGATATAAGAGGGATTTAATTTCAAAAGATCCGCCAGATGGTTTAAGTTCATATTCTCGCCATAATTTTTTTCCAGAATCTCATATATCATTTCAATGTTATTATTTTTTCTTTTCTCTTTTCCGCTCTTTGTATTTTCTTCGATGTTATTAAGCATATTGATAAAAAAAGACTCATATTCCGCTCGTCCTTTTAAATTATGCATCTTGCCATAGAGGTGTTTACTATCAGAAAACAACATTGAAGGACTGAGTTCCAGATCATCTACTGCAGAAAGCATTTTATTCAATAAATCAATAACACCCTGTTGAATTTTTAAATCGGAATATCTATTTTCAGGAAGATATAATTCTGTGAGCAAATTGGAAATCTTCTTCCCGGCATTCTTAAATTTGCCTGCTTTAATGCTGGTAATCAACGATAATATAGATTCGGAAAGATCAAAGGATTCGGGCTTATCATAAGACAAATCAATATTCTTTCTATCGATAACAATACCATTTCCAAATAACAATTGATATTTGAGGAGTTCTTCCGCTTCATAAAACGATTTGGAAAGATCATAAATACTTCTTCCATAAGATCCTATGGCTACAGTGGATTCACATTTCAATACGCTGAGGATTTTATCGATTAATGATTCTGCTAATTTATGAACCAATTCATATTCTTCATTTTTAGAATTTAAAATGCAGACAAACTTATGAGACTCCATTTCAATCATTTCGCCGACGAATTGACTATGAAGGATTTCTTCTACCATTTTCTTCAGTGAAATCCTGAAAACCAGCTGTTCTTTAAATGTTAATTTCTGATAAGTATTATCATCGATGAGAATGACAAGCGGGAGAACATCTTCCAGTTCAAGACTGATATGGAGAAACTCGACTCTCTCGCGTATTTCTGCAATTTTATAATCATTCGGTTTGAGAAGATCATATAAGAAATCCTTTTTATAAGAAGGCATGGCGTCGGATAACTGTTTTTTTAATGTGTTGTTCTTTGTAATGGCAGACTCAACATAGTTCCTTATATAGAACAGATCTCCCTGTTCATTATTATCCGATAAATCAGCAGTCCTCTTAATGGTTCTCACAAGGGTTTCCACTGGTCCATAGAGATATTTAGAATAAAAATATCCCAATGCTATAATTAAAAAAAGAATAGACAGCGCCAAAATAGAGACCAGCTGCCTGAGAAGATTTAATTCTCCCTTGTACAGATCCGTATTAATGAAGCTATAAAAACTCCAATTCATCCGCCCCAGTTCTACCCGGTTAAGATAATACTTATCCCTGTTTAACTGAATTGGATTGAAGAATTTTTCCGGATGATCGATCTTTGGCAGCATTTCAATGATGTCGTTGATGTGTTGTTCTTTTTTTGTGTCATACAGTATTAATGACTCATCTCCCGATAAGACAAAATAACTGGCGTTGTCGATGGTCTTACCTTCGTCAACGATATTTTTATACAATTTTTCAATATCTATATTCAGCAAAAAGGGTATGTTATCAAGTATGTTTTTATACACTATTGTGAGAATCTGTTTATTGCCATATCGATGATCCCGCATGACTCGTGTATTCATGATATAAGGAAAAACCTTAGAATCATTAAGAACATCGTTATACCATTGTATTTCTCTGAAATCATTTATAATCTGTGGAATCTCTCCTGATTTGAAAAGGGTTTTTTCTTCTTTGTTGTAATAGTAAACAGAGTCGATAAACTCATTTAAAAAAGGGATAAGTTCAATCTTTTCACTAATTCTATTTCTCATATCCAGATAATTGATAAGATTCTTTCTCTCGTCCTCTGTAAATGATGCAGCCCTGTCTTTATAGGAAGAATAATACTCCTTTTGCTGAAATACAGAATAAGATTTGAATACGGGATCGACGAGCAATAGCTTTGAAACATCCAGCACGTTGCTGAGAACAATATCGAGGGAATTAGACATCTGTTCCAGTGCGGCATTATTATTGGAATGTATTTTTTGTTCAAGTGATTGGATTGAAAGTTTATAGTACAGAAGAGTTCCAAGAAACAGTGGAATAACGGCAACGACAATGACAGATATAATCAGTTTATAAAAAAAGCTGGCTTTTCTGTTAAAGAAAAAGTTTTCAGGAATTTTCATAAATTACTTCTCAAAAAAACTGGTCGCATCGATCTGCCCGGAACCTGTATTCCATATTCCGAAAAATTTACTTACGCAATCTCTCAATGGATCTTTATTCTGCGCCGTTGCTAATCTAATCTCATTTTGTAGTATAAATTTCTTTTCAGAGTAAGCAGAATCATCAATTAAATTATTCATCTCACCGGGATCTTCATTAAGATTATAAATCTCATCCATATCCCCGGGAGTGAAAATATACTTCCAGTTATCTTCTGAAATGATAGCCCTTTGCGAGTAGAGAAATCTAAGGCCATGAAACTCGAGAAGTAAGGTTTTTCGTTTTTTCCTGTCCGGTTTTCCAAGCAGGGTCTCCTTTAAAGAGATCGCATCAATTTCATCAGGGACGGGAATCCCTGCCAGATCCATAAGAGTAGGCATGATGTCCATATTCATGGACAAATCATCGGAAGTTGAAATCTCGAGATTACCGGGCCATGAAATAATCAATGGTATGTGCTGAGCTTCCTCATACAACATCCCTTTATCGAGCTGACCACCGTGACTACCGGTCATATCTCCATGATCTGTTGAGAGAACGACAATAGTATTCTCTTTTAATCCCTTTTCTTCCAGATAATCCAGGAGCCTACCTATTTCATAATCTACCATTGCTGTGGAATCATAATAGAGCCCTACCAGATCTCTACACTGCTCCCACACTTTAGGATGATTCCGATAAAAAGAGTTACTTTCTCTGGATATCCTGGAGGGTTTCTTTTTCAAGTCATCTTCCCAGTTGGACCAGGGTTTTATAGCAGACCTGTCATGTAAGCCGTAATATTCATTACTTGGCAGATGCGGACCATGAGGTCCCCAGAATTGACAGGTCATAAAAAACGGATCATCTCTTTTTGAGAACTCATCAATCTGATCCATAGTATAATCGGTTAGGTAATGAGGTGGTGTAGATTCCACTGGACCATTCCAACGTCCACCCAATAAAGTTTGTTCCTCGGGATTGGCATAGATCTGAGAATCAATAGAATAATCCAGATTATTTTCACTGAGATACTCTTTAAAACATTCCAAAGATGTAATGTTTCCATAACCGGGCAGGCTCATCCCTTCAAAACCGAAATCTCCCGGTCCCAATTCGGTTCCGACATGCCACTTTCCCGAGTATCCTGTAGAATAACCGGCATTGGAAAAATGAGTATGCAAAAGCTCTTCAGGCCGGGATAATTCAGAAGAGAGACTGTGATACATATCGCAGTTGGTACCCATGCCGTGATTGAATGCATAACGGCCGGTAAACATACTCGCCCTGGCAGGCGAGCACAAACTACAGGGTGTATAAGCTCTTGTGAAATTAACACCCTGTTTTGCCAGACGATCCATATTGGGAGTCCGGCAAATAGTATTGCCGTTAACCCCAAGAGTATCGAACCTGATCTGATCAAGTCCGATCCACAGAATATTAGGATTCTTTTTAGAGTGCATCTAAGAAATCGACTCCAGTTATGCCGTGTTTATCCTTTAGAATTCTAAACTCATTTTTCAGGATCTCTTCTTCCTTCGCATCAAAGTTGGAAAAAGGACTGCGACAATAACCGGCATCTACGCCCATCCACGACAAAGCCCTTTTCATTATACCTACATAATTTTTCTGTGTTGCATGCATTATGATTATATTAGCTATACGCTGTTTCTCTTCTGCTGTTTTCAGATCTCTTTCATTCATCGCCTTATTTATGGCAATAAATAATTCAGGCATAAGATTGTAAAAAGAGCCAATCAGTCCATCCGCTCCAAATGACAAACCGGACATAGCCATTTCATCACAACCGGAATAAACGAGAAAGTCCTTTCCAATTTCTTCTTTCATTCTCATCACTTCGAAATGGGATGTAGCCGTATATTTTACTCCGGCAACGCCATCGATCTCTGCAAATCGTTTCACCTGGTCAAATCCCACAAGTCCTGCCAGAGCAATGTTGTATACGATCATGGGAAGGTTTGTCGATTCTGTAATGTCCTTATAATAATTGAAAACATCATCAGCTCCGAATTTCCAGTAAAATGGTGGAACAGAAGAGATGGCATCGACTCCGGCATCTGCGGCCTGTTTTGCTAAGTCAATGGAGATCTTTGTCCCAATAGCACCAATATGTGCCAGTAATGGAACCCGGCCATTGACCTGATCAACGACAACGTCCACAACTTTTTTTCTTTCGTCAGGTGTCATGAGAAATCCTTCTCCCGTACTTCCCGTCAGGTACAGTCCATCAACGCCCTTACTCAAGAGGTGATCGACTACGTTTCTCATTCTTTTTTCATCAAAATTTTCCTTTTCATCGAAAGGAGTTATCAGAGCGGGGATTACACCCTTAATATCTTTTACATCAAATTTAGCCATTCTTTCCTCTTTATAATTTTTATTTTATTTTTATCTTACTTTCGTAATAATTC
>JADGDJ010000224.1 GCA_016744925.1 Spirochaetaceae bacterium | reverse complement strand
TGAAGATTATTGTGAGTTTTCCAATGCCTATAGTGGTCTCCCAGTGGTCGAAAAACCCGATGGTGTTTATAGATCACAGATGCGTTTCAGTATGTACCGGTGGCATATAACGGATCCAATTCAGTTTAATAAAAGATTAAAAATTACCATTCAGGGATTGGGTTGGAAAAACTTTCACAACATGGATGAGAATAGAAAATACCTGCCGCTGCAGGACGATATTGCATCAACAGCTTTTTGGTACCAGACTCTCCCTTCAAAGCCATTAAAACCTTTACCCTCAATAGATGAACTTGAGATAAATTGATGAAAATGAATGTGAAAGCAGGTCGTTTTGTTAAAATATACAATCCCTCTGAGAATGAAACGGAACCATGGTATATGAATGATCATTGTTTCATTCAGGACAGGACAGGATTGTGGCATATGTTCGGCATAACCCAGACAGAACCAGCCAAAGCGTTGGAAGAGAAGTTTTTAGCTCATGCGACTTCAACGAATTTGTTAAATCCTCAGTGGGAAAAGCAGGAACATGTCCTTCGTACTGATTATCATCGATGGAATGAGACTGTAGTCTGGGCTCCGCACATAATTGAATATGAAGATAAATATTACATGTTCTACTGTGCGGGGGGAGATTCTCACAGCAAATACAAGATTCATTTAGCAATATCCGATGATTTATGGAATTGGGAAAGGCATGAAGCAAATCCCATGATTATTGATGGATTTGATGCAAGGGATCCCATGATTTTGCGACATGAGAATGAATGGATTATGTATTATACGGCGAATAGCAGTCCTGTCGGGGGAAATCATACGGTCGCGGCGGTCACCAGTAAAGATTTAGTACACTGGAGTGATAAAAGTGAAGTGTTCATCAGTTCCGAATCGGGTACTTACGGGGGGCCGACAGAATCCCCATTTGTTGTAAAAAGAAATGACAGATATTATCTTTTTGTATGTACAAACGCACCATATAACACAAGTGCTGTGTATGAGAGTGACAACCCCTTTGAGTGGAATGAATCAAACCGTGTGGGATCGTTTCCCTCTCATGCTTCTGAAGTTATACATCTTCCTTCAAAAGATAAGTATTATCTCAGTCGTGCCGGGTGGGGAGAAGGCGGTTTGTATCTGGCAGAATTGTTGTGGGATGATATCGATTTCGAGCAAAGAATATAATAGTCGATGAACTCAAGATTAAACAATCTTTTTCAATTATCGAACTATTAGATATAAATAAAATTTGGCAGAATAAGAATCTTGATATATTATGAGTTAACGTACACGCAAAATATATAAATAGAAGAATTCAAAATGACAAATAAAGATTATTCAATTCTAATAATTGATGATGAAGAAGAGATGTGCCTGTCCCTCAGTGAGGTTTTATCAAAAGAGGGATACAGCTGCCGATTTACGATTACCCCTTCGGAAGTGGAAACTCTGATAGGAGAGATTGATCCGGATCTGATAATTTCCGATATCAGAATGCCTGAAATCGGAGGGATTGATCTGTTAAAGAAAATAAAAGCGAGTGACACTTCTTTTGATATCATTATGATTACTGGATTTCCCACTATTGATAATGCGATCATGGCTATGAAATACGGTGCTGTGAATTTCTATATGAAACCTCTCCCCCTTCTTCAGTTAAAGAATGAAGTAAATCAACTCTGTAAAAACCGACCGAAGAAGAGTGGTCTCTCTAATAAATTGGGAGAAGAGATCATCACCTGTAATGAGGTGATGAAGAAGACTTTAAAGACGGCGGTTAAGGCCTCTCCTACACAGGCGCCGATCCTGATCACCGGTGAAAGTGGTACGGGTAAGGAGATGATTGCAGATTTAATTCACCGAAAGAGTCATCGCAGCAATATGCCCTTTATTAAAATCAACTGTGCGGCCATAGCGGAAACACTTCTTGAAAGCGAACTCTTAGGTCATGAAAAAGGGGCTTTTACAAACGCCGTTGAACAGAAGAAGGGGAAGTTTGAAATATCTGACGGAGGCTCTATTTTTCTCGATGAGATTGGTGATATGAGTCTAAAAACACAGGCCAAGATCCTGCGTGTTCTCCAGCAGAAGGAATTCGAAAGGGTAGGGGGGACGGAAACCATTTGCGTGGACATTCGCGTTATTGCCGCGACGAATAAAAACTTGATTGAAATGATAAAACAGGGGAGTTTCAGAGAGGATCTCTACTACAGGTTGTCAGTTATCTCTATTGAACTGCCTCCCCTTCGAAGAAGAGAAGGCGATGTTTTTATACTTTTGAATCACTTTCTGGAATATTTCAATAATCAGTATAGCAAAAGCATCTCAGGATTTTTCCCGGAAGCGGAGAATGTACTCAGAGCTCACAACTGGCCGGGTAATATCAGAGAACTGCGGAATTGTGTCGAGAGAGCGGTCATTTTCTGCGATGGTGAAAATATCAGTGAAGAAGATCTCCCTTCTCAGTATCTCGAATATAGTAATTTCAGTAAACAGGAAGACATTGAATCCATCATGGATAACCATAACCGGAAGGCAATATTTAAAGCTCTGCAGGAAAATCATGGAGCAAAGCAGAAGGCTGCGGACGCCCTTAATATTAATAGAAGAACACTCTACAACCGTATGAAAAAACTGGGATTAAAATGAACCATATTGAACCGCTGATCTCTTTAAAAAAAGTTCATGTGACCTATGAATCATTCAAGGCTCTCAACGGAATCGATTTTGATCTCAATAGAGGGGAAATCCACGGCCTTGTGGGGGAACACCGGGCTGGTAAATCGACAATGGTCAAACTCCTCAGCGGTGCGGTGACCAAGGATAGCGGTAGTTTTATATACAAGGGGAAAGAGGTCGAATCCTTTTCTCCGAAATCCGCCATGAAGAATGGAATTGGAATTATTTATCAGGATTTGAATATCATCCCATCAATCAATGCCGTTGAAAACATTTTCTCGGGACAGCGAATCGTGTCAACTTTCGGGTTTTTAAAATCGAAGGAGATGAAAAAAAAGACCAAGTCTCTACTCGCCTCACTTAATATGGATATAAATATAGATTTACCCCTCTCCTGTTTAACAAAGCAGGAACAGCAGATGGTTGAAATAGCCAAGGCCCTATCGCTGGATCCGGAAATTCTTATTTTTGATGAGATATCAAGCCGCCTTACACCGACAGAGATGGAAAAAATATACAAACTGCTTTTTGACTTTAAGAAGAAAGGGAAAAGCATCATCTATATCTCTCATAACATGGATGAAATTTTCCGCTTTGCCGATCGTGTCACCATTCTCCAGGACGGTCACAGAATAGGGACGGAGGGGATTAAAGATCTGGATAAAATTAAACTGATGAAACTTACCTATTCCTTTGTTCTGAGTCGGGAAGAGTTGGAAAAAGACAATATGGAATTGTATCTTCTCAAGAAATACAATGAAAATATCATTAAAAATATCCCTATCGGTGTTTTGATTCTCGATAAGGATAAACAAGTCTCTCAGGTTAATCTGTCTGCTCATAAGCTCTTTAACCCTGGTGAGAACGATCTGGCGGGGAAGGGAATCAGCAATGTTTTGAACGGGCATCTGAAAGATAATATCCATGAGATAACTAAAGCAATTGAGCAGATGTCTGAAGGGATCTGGGAGGACCTTCAATGGAGCGAAAACAGGATTGTTACCATTAAGGTTTTTCCTCTGCACGATAACTCCCGGATTTTTATCGGGTCAATATTGCTCTTGGAAGATGTCTCACAGGAATATTATTTCAATGACTATCTGCTGAGATCTGAAAAAATTGCTTCCGTTGCAGAATTGGCCGCCGGGGTTGCCCATGAGATAAACACTCCCCTGAGTGTCATCCACAATTATATTGATCTCTTAAAACCAAAATACATCGATTCTGATACTTCAGAAAAACTGTATAGGATTGAAAATCAGCTTTCAATGATATCCGACATTATCGGGGGACTTCTCTCCTTTACCAAGATACAGTCGTTACCCTCAAAACAACTCGACATAACTGAATTGGTAGATGATGTGGTTCTTCTGATTCAGCATAAAATCATCAATAAAAATATACATCTGAAATGGGAAAAAATATACAGAATATCTATGTTTCGGGAGATGAAAATCGCCTGAAGCAGGTTCTGATAAATCTGCTGATCAATGGGATAGAAGCCGTTCTTGAAGGGGGACATATTCAGATTGATATTGAGCAGAATGAAAATGAGTGGGTTGAGATATCAATTAGTGATGATGGATATGGAATTCCTCCTCATGTTAAGAGTAAGATTTTTAATCCTTTTTTCAGTACTAAAGCCGGCAAGAAGAACGCAGGACTTGGCCTTTCAATCTGTCAGCACATCATTGAATCCCATCATGGAATAATCACCTGTTTGAGTGATGGAGGAACCACAATGGGAATCAGACTTCCCATTTCCGGGAATTAACTTTCCCGCTTTCCCATATACTTCCGAAATTTCACATCAAAAAAAGGGTGGAAGCCTCTTTAAATCATCTCTGTTGAGTCTCATTGCTTGGCATATAAATTGCAGATGTAGAACTATACAACTTTTGAGGAGGTATTATTTGAACTCAGATTTATCAACCCCTGTCATTACGATGAAGGGAATCGGAAAACAATTTGGAAAAGTACGTGTTTTAGAAAACATAGAATTTGAAATATTTCCCGGAGAGGTACATATTCTTGCCGGCGAAAACGGTGCCGGGAAAAGTACGTTGATGAAGATCCTGTCTGGAGTATACACCAGTTATGAGGGGACCATATCTATGGCTGGTAAAGTCATTGCTCCGGCAACACCCCTTGAAGCCAATCATATGGGTATCTCCGTAATTCATCAGGAGCTGTCTCTTATCCCTTCTATGAATGTCAGAGATAATCTATTTCTAGGGCGACCTGTGACAAGTTTGGGTTTTATCCGCGATAGAGAACAAAATAAAAAAGCACTTGCCGTTTTAAATGATGTCGGACTCGATGTGTCTGCAGATGCCTTTGTCGAGGATCTGCCTATTTCCATACAGCAGCTGATTGAAATAGCAAAAGCCATCAGTATCAACGCAAAAGTGATTATTATGGATGAACCCAGTAGTTCTCTCAATTCCAAAGATGTGGAAATCCTCTTCTCCCTCATTGAGAAATTAAAAGAACAGGGCTGTGGAATTGTCTATATCAGCCACAGGATGGAGGAGATAGAGAGGTTAGCCAACAGGATTACCGTTCTTAGAGATGGGAAATTTGTCGGTACTGCTCCGGCAGAAAAACTCCCCATTCCCAAATTGATCAATTGGATGGTCGGCCGTGAATTGACCAATATATTTCCAAGATATGAAATGAATCGGGGAAAAGAAAAACTTCGCATAGAAAATTTAACTGTTTCTGATAATGAAAAAACATTTGTCAAAAGTGTAAATCTGACAGTCAAATCGGGTGAAATCCTGGGTATTGCCGGTTTGCAGGGCTGTGGAGCCAGTGAACTTTTATTGGGGCTTTTCGGTGGTTACAACAAAAAGACTGCAGAACACATATACCTCAATGGCAAAGAGATTAGCATTAAAAATCCCTCTGATGCTGTCAAAAGTAAAATAGCCCTTTTAACAAATGACCGGAAAGCTACGGGACTCGTTCTATCCATGTCAATTATTGCCAACATCTGCATGTCGGGACTTGTGGAGTTATCCCGGTGGGGCTGGAGAAATATTTCCGGAGAAATATCAGCCGCTGAGAAACAGGGTGACGCTCTGCAGATTCATGCCTCTTCTTATGAAATGGAGGTCGGTATGCTTTCCGGGGGAAATCAGCAGAAAGCAGCCATCGCGAAATGGATGCAGATCTCTCCTGAAGTCCTTTTGCTCGATGAGCCGACCAGAGGGATTGATGTCGGAGCAAAACACGAAATCTATCAGCTTATGAACGAGTGGACCAAACAGGGAATCTCGATCGTGCTGATCACATCGGAAATGCCTGAACTGCTGGCCATGAGCGATCGTGTGGTCGTCATGCACAGAGGTTCTATAACCGCTGAATTTTCAAGAGAGGAAACCGATGCGGAGAATATTCTCGCAGCGGCAATGGGAAAGGAGACAATAAGAGTATGACAGATAGTACACAGACATTACCTTTGAAGAATAAAGGAGCATTTGTTCAGTTTTTATCCAGTTCCGCAGGTAGAGCGACAATAGCCTTTGTTCTGGTTATAGTGCTGGGACTGATTTTTAATGCCGACGGAGCATTCTTTAAATTGGGGATGCATAGAGACGCTCTACGGCAGGCATCGGTATTCGGTATTCTGGCCGTAGGCATGACAGTAGTTATTATTACAGGTGGTATTGACCTTTCTGTGGGAAGTATACTCGCTGTATCTGCCGTATTATTTTCCATACTCACCATACATCTCGATTGGCCTGCCTGGATCTCCATCTTGGCCTGCATTATCGTAGGAGCCGGACTGGGAGCCATTTCGGGGTCTCTCATTGCTGTGGCTAAACTCCAACCTTTTATTGCGACACTTGCCATGATGACCTTTGGACGGGGTGTTGCCAAGTACATCACCGGTGGTCAGAAAATATCAACCTATCTGACTAATTCCGACGGAGAAGTCATCATCAAGGAGCTCCCGGGAGTCTTTAAGGCAATTGATTCGAGAATCATGGGGGGAAATATAGCCATTGTTTCAATCATATTTCTGTTCTGTCTCCTTGTCACTGGGCTGTTCCTCTCAAGACACAAATGGGGAAGAGAGTTATTTTCCATTGGTGGAAATGAAGAAGCCGCCAGACTTTCAGGTGTTCCTGTCAAATTGACCAAATTCCTTGCCTATACCGTATCGGGAATTATGTGTGCCGTAGCCGGAATCGCCCAGGCTGCCCAGGAAACTCAGGGAGACCCCGAAGCTGGTGGTGGATATGAGCTTACAGCCATTGCGATGGTTGTCATTGGGGGAACCAGTCTGGCCGGAGGCCGCGGGGGGATGGGATTAACTCTTCTCGGGATTCTCACTATCGGTTATCTGGAAAAAATCTTGAGTATCAATGCTGTTCCCGAATCGGGACGTTTACTGATTACCGGAGTCATTATTGTCCTTGCCGTATTAACACAGCGGAAAAACAGGAAATAAAAAATAATTTGTTTTCAAAAAGGGATTTATCCCAAAAAAATATTTAGGAGTAAGAAATGAGAAAATCAAAAATTGTCATCACATTTATGCTAATCAGCATAATGTTCTCTTCGGTTCTGTTCGCCAATGGTCAGGCAGAAGAAAGTACATCGGGAGAGAAAGTTTTCACTATCGGTATGAGCCAGTGTAACCTTGGAGAGCCGTGGAGAGTACAGATGAATGCTGATGTCAAATCTGAAGCTGATAAATATGACAACATTAAAGTTGTCTTTAACATTGAAGGCGAGTTAACTGAAAAAGAGAAAAAGCAATTGATTTCCTATGCGTATAAATCTCCTGTTTTTGATATTGT
>JADGDJ010000223.1 GCA_016744925.1 Spirochaetaceae bacterium | reverse complement strand
ATATACAATATCCTCCAGGGTCTGATAACTGATGATTTCAATCTTTTTAAAAAACGGCCACTAACTTTTCTCGAAGGTCTTTTTTTTCTGCCTGAAAAGATTTCAAAACAATCGGGATTCCACAGTGTAATACCAGGGTTGAATTTATCACTATTAGCATAGAGCCATCTATTTTTACCTTTCAAACCACTACCAGCCAGGAGAAGAGAAGGAGAAGATTTTTTAATAGCAAGTATTATGTCCTGTTCTTTATCTTTTTGGTATAGGCTGCTGCTTCTTCCCACCAGTTGCAGTCCCGGGTAGGATGTTTTCAGATTTTTTTCTGATATGCTGATATTCTTTTTATTTGAACCAATAATGTACATGGATTTTTTGTTCTTTTCTAAAATACTCAATATTTTTAAAGTAACATCATAATTGATATAAACAGAGGACTTCTCTTTTAATAAAAAATAAATTCCCCGGGTAATAATCGTTGAAGAGGGAAGTATAAGAGACGCGCTATTCAGTAATTTATTGAATTCTTTATTATTTCTGCTTTTCAGGTAATCTTTGAAACCGAGAAAGACGATCTGGTTTGATTTTTCATTTCCCAGTAACTCGAGAATTTTTTCTTCCAGTCGGTTTTCATCAAGGATATCTATAGGTATTTTTAGAAAATTTATTCTGCTGCTTACAGATTCAAGTTCCATCTGTTTTTCTCCAGTAATATTACATTTATTGCTGCTGTTGCATACAATGCTGCAGTTTCTGCTCTTAAAATATTGTTTCCGAGGAAGATAGACTTAAAGCCGGATTTTTTCAGTAATTCAACTTCTCTATCCGATAGTCCACCTTCAGGTCCAATGACAATATATACTTGATTGGTAGTTTCATTAAGGTATTTATGGAAATAATTATCATCAATTTTTATCTGATGACAAAAAAAACCTATTTTATGATCATCGCTTATCGAAGATAGATCATCCATTTTAATGGGAGTATTAATTTCCGGGATAATTTTAGAACCGCTCTGCTGCATGGCTTCTACAGCAATTTTTTCCCAGCGCAGACGTTTTTTTTCAATATCTTTTTTATTATCAAACCTTGGAACTGCATGATCACTGAGGATGGGAATTATCCTTTTAACTCCAGCTTCTACAGCCTGTCTGATAATGAGATCCATTTTTTTGCCTTTGGGAAGGCACTGGATAAGAGTTATTTCTACATTATCAGTTTGTTCAGCTTGTACTGATTCGAGTAAGAGAACGCAAGATTCCTTGGTTATATTGCTAATTGTTATTTTCCACTGATTACCCGCCTTATCCAGTCCAGGAAATACATCTCCAGCTTTTTTCCGTATGACATGGCATAAATAATGGAAATCTTCATTTTTTAACTCTAACTGGCGTCCACCTGCAAAGGTTGCCGGCAATACATACTGCTTCATGTTTATCCGTTTATTGTCTGAATATAGAATTTTCTGTTTCTCGGTCCATCGTACTCACAAAAATAGATTCCCTGCCAGGTTCCCAGCACCATCTTCCCATCAACAACAGGAATTGAAAGGGATAATCCAGTCAGAGTTGCTTTTATATGGGCATCTGAATTCCCTTCCATATGTTCATAACTATTCCGATAGGGGATTAGCTTGTTGAGAGATTTTATCATATCGCTTTTTACAGAAGGATCGGCGTTTTCATTGATGGTCATACCCGCTGTGGTATGAGGACAATACACAACGGCTAATCCATTTTTCAGTTCTCTTGACACAAAATGCTGGACCTCAGAGGTAATCTCCACCAGTTCCGTCCTATTCTGCGTTTGAATCTTAATTTCTATGAAACTCATAATTTTTCTTCTATCAGTTCTATAGCTTTAATAAGTGTTTCATCATATTGAAGGTCAAATACAGGAGGATTGTCCATGAGTCGATTCTTTTCAGAGTTAATCAGTCTTTTCAGCGTATGGTCAGTGAGAACAATATCATCATTTCTCAGTTCGCTGATAAACGAGTTTATGCTTCTGCTGTTTACATCACTATCTGTAACAAATTTCCTGATAGTATTTTTTTCGATTAAACGGGAATATGATTCCAGTTCTTCCTCGGTAAATTCAGGTAACTCAACGGCAACATCGGGGTCAATCCCTGTTTTATCAATGCTGATTCCAGAAGGTGTGTAATATCTTGCCATAGTTAATTTTATAGCACTTTCCCCAAGCCCCACCATTGTCTGAACAGAACCCTTTCCATAACTGGTCTGTCCTATAACAACAGCTCTGTCTCTGTCCTTCAGAGCACCGGTGAGTATTTCCGATGCTGATGCGGAACCGTTATCAATAAGTACTGTTATTGGTATATCTCTATCTACTAGAGTGCCTCTTCTGGCATTGTAAATCTCATTTTCATCTTCGATTCTCGACTTGGTGCTTACAATAATACCATCATTGAAAAAATAATCGGAAATTTCTACAACAGATGACAATAAACCGCCGGGATTTCCTCTCAAATCTATAACAAGAGCTTTGTATTCATTCCTCTTGAATGTTTTCAGTGTTTCTTCAATTCTTTTTGCAGTAAAGGGTGTGAACTGAATGATACGCATATAACCAATATCATTATTGATCATATCTTCTTTTACCGTTGGAATTTCTATATTGGCCCGGTTTAAAGTTACTTCAAAGGTAATGTTTTCTCCTCTGAGGAATGTCACATCCACAGGAGTTCCCGGTTGACCCCTTAAGAGGTCGGATACTTCTGTTGTTGAAAGATCTTTTGCTGTTTCACCATTTATTTCGAAGATATAATCTCCCGAGTGTATCCCCGCTTTGTAAGCGGGGGTTCCCTCTATAGGGGATACCACTTCTACAAAGGGTTTTCGTCCATAGGGATTATCCTCGTCAAAGATTGTTGTTTTTGATATATAGAGGCCGACCCCGCCAAATTTTCCCTGTGTTGTGTCGGTTAGACTTTGAACGGCCTGTTCATCGAGATAAACAGAATAAGGATCATCGAGGCTTTCAAACAGTCCGTCCATTGCTCCTTTGAAGAGTTCTTCCGGTGGAATTTCTTCAACATAATTATTTAAAACATAATAATAGGCATTTTTGAGAAGGTTCATGTATTTCTCGACATCTCTATTGTATGAATAATTGGTTTGAGCTGCTACAGATGGAGCAGAGACAGTAAAAATGAGAAATATCACCAATATTGCCAGAGATGATGTTACCCCGGCCCATATCAGTCTTTCGTTATTTCTTTTCATAATTTATTCCTTATCACTATATGTTACAATATATTTAATTGCGTTACTTGACCGGTTATCCCAACAAACTTAAAATTACTTTGAGTACATTATATTATAAAATAATAAAAATAAAGAACCTTGAAGTAAACAACAAAGTTCTTTATTCATTAGGGCCGTGGTAAATAGTGAATAATTTGCCGGTGACCGAATAAAGGAGACTAGATGCAGATTCTGTCTATTGCCAGTGGAAAAGGCGGTGTTGGTAAATCTCTTGTTGCAGCAAATCTCTCTATTGCTCTAGCCAAAGCCGGAAAAAAAGTTGTTCTGGTCGATCTGGATCTAGGAGGATCAAATTTACATTTGATTCTTGGAAACCGGATACCGGAAAAAGGGATAGGTACTTTTCTCAACAGACCCTTTACTACGATTGATGAAATAATCTATGAAACAGATTACACGAATCTTCTCTTTATACCGGGAGAAGCCGAATTGCCTGGAGCAGCCAACATAAGCAGTGCTCAAAAGAGAAAACTTATAAAAAAACTTTTGACTCTCGATGCTGACTTTCTGGTAGCTGACCTCGGAGCCGGTACCAGTTTTAATACAATGGATATGTTTTTGCTTTCCGGTCAGGGACTGATCGTTACAACACCAACCTTGACCGCGACATTAAATGCCTATTTGTTTCTTAAAAACGCTGTATTCAGAGTTATGAGTGCATCTTTTGCAAAGAAATCACCTGCTTATCAATATCTTGAAACTTTAAGAAAGGATGGAGAGTCGCTTCAGAAAGTTTTCATTCCGAGATTGGTTGAAAACATAAAAAAAATTGATCCTGTGAGTTATGAAAAATATCAGGAGAATATAAAAGGACTTCAGCCAAAATTAATTCTCAATATGCTCGAAGATCCGAAAGATGCCGCTAAAGCGGGGAAGCTTCGCCATTCATGCAGGGAATACCTCGGATTGAACCTCGATCATCTGGGAGTCATGTATCGCGATGAGCTTCAGACTGTTGCTCTCAATTCAAGGCTTCCGATTGTTTCCTATAAACCGAAATCTGTTCTCTCTCAGGCAATTTTCAGAATAGCCGATAAAATAATTGAACATGAAGATGATATCAGTACGAGACCACTATCTTTTAATGAGAGTAATACTTCATTTCAGATTGCCGAACTGGAAGCGGAAACCGATTTTAATTCAAAAATGCAGTCACTGGAAGAATTGCTGAATTGCGGAGCTCTCACGCAGGGTGATCTTGTCGATACTATTAAAAGTCAGCAGTTTGAACTGAATATGCTCAGAAGGGAAAACCGCTTTTATAAAAATAATTTTCTGAAAAATAACAGAAAATAATAAATAAGGGACATCAATGTTATATATCAATTTTCCAGGCTGGTTAAAACCGGAGATTATTCCGGGACTACCCGTGAGGTGGTACGGATTAATGTATCTCGTAGCCTTCGCCATAGCCTTTTACTTATTTAAACATCAGGTGAAGGAGAATAAAATCGAGGCATCAGAAGACGATGTGGTCAATTTTATTTTCTGGACAATAATCGGATTACTTATCGGGGCGAGAGTCTTTGCCGCCCTTGTATACGACACGTCGGGATTGTACCGAGCGAAACCGTGGCTGATTTTCTGGCCCTTTTACAACGGCCGCTTCACGGGACTGCAGGGGATGTCCTATCACGGCGGTGTTCTCGGAGCGCTTGCGGGATATATCATCTACTGTAAAGTGAAAAAGTTTGATGTCTTGCTCTGGGGGGATATGCTTGCAGCGGCAGTTCCACTGGGTTACACATTCGGAAGATTGGGGAATTTTATAAATGGCGAGCTTTTCGGAAGGGTGACCACATCTCCGATGGGAATTGTATTTCCCTATGCTCAGAAGTTTTCCACTTCTCTCGAGTGGGTTCGTGATACTGCGGCTATCATAGGCATAAATATAAACGGCATAGACATGGTGAATCTTCCCCGCCATCCGTCACAACTCTATGAAGCCTTTTTTGAAGGTATAGTGCTGTGGTTGATTCTGTGGTTTGTCATCAGGAAGAAGAAGCCCTTTAATGGATTTGTCATTGCCTCATATATGATCGGATATGGAATTTTTCGCTTTTTTATCGAATATTTTAGAGAGCCCGATGCAGGTATGGATTTTCCACTTCAGTGGGGAGCTGAGGATTCACCCAACTACCTTATGACTTCACTGTTGAATTTTTCAACAGGACAGATCCTTTGCTTTTTTATGATAGCTTCAGGAATTCTGTTTATTGTTTATTTGTCTATTAAAAAGAAAAAAGAAGATTTAGTTCCTCAGGCGCCGATGAATAAAAGAAAGAGGGATATGAGGAAACTCAGAAAAAAAATTAAATGAAAAAATATGCAATTATACTTTTTTGTATCTTTATCACAGCTCTTTCTCTATTCGGGGAGGAGTTTTTTATTGAAGAACACAACTATACCCTGTATATACCAGAAGGCTGGGATGTTCTAAACTCAGAAGATCTTGCAAGACTTTCTTTTATTTCCGATGATCAGACCGTCATCACAAGAATTTATACATATGAAGGTGATGCTTATAACTCTTCTTCAGCGATGTTTGAAGAGTTAACAGAAAATCTTGTAAAGAATAGTGATGGTTCTTCTTTTCTCTATAATGGAGATGATGCCTATATGGCTGATATAACTTTTGAAGAAGATGACAATACTCTCAGAGGCTGGTTTCTATTTATCAATAGAGATGACAGAGACTATTATATCCATTCTATATCCGGGCTGGATTACTATGAAGAAAGGCTGCCTTTCATTTTATCCACATTAGACAGTTTCAGAGTTGAAAATAATAACTCCACTTTCAAGCCGGGACCGGTCAGCCAGTTCTATTATGCTTTTCCCGGAAAAAATGATGTTACAGCACAAATGGTTCTCAATGGAAATATCGTGAGTTTTAATACGGATTTGAATGAATTTGAAGCGTCGCAACTAGTGATCGAACGAGAAGCTCTTATGATGATGTATTATCAGGATTTAGGAGAAAAGCCTTTATTTGAAGAAGCCTGGAAGAGGTACTATAGAATTATTTTCAGGGATAACTATGAGCGCTTTTCAAGTCTGGCAGAGACTCTGAAAAATTCGAGTATTGGGTCCAACGACAGAGAAAAATCGATAATACTTCTCAACTGGATACAAAATTACAAATACACAAGTAGTGAAACTTTTTCAGATTTACTCTCTCCGATAGGAGCAGTATCCAATGAAGAAGGAGACTGCGATGCCAGGGGGTTGGCTTATTCTATAATGCTGAAACATCTGGGAATAGATTCTCTTCTTTTAGTTTCATGGCAGTACAAGCACTCTATGAGCGCTGTGAATATTCCCGGTGATGGAGCCCGGTATCCTTTCGAAGGCGAATCGTACATTGTTGCGGAGACAACGGAAGTTGTCGATATGGGCATGATTCCCCAGTCTATGTCTGAAGGGGATAAATGGATCCCCATTTCATTCGGAGAGCCTTAGGTCTTTATTTAGTAAACTTAATAAAGATAACATCCGATTTTTGTAATGGACTAAAGATAAATATATGAATGATAGAAAAAAAATACTGTACAAAATAAAAACCAATCCCTACTTAAGGCCGACAGTGGCATTTATGCTTCTGTTTATAGCTGCCGGTATGCTTGTCTATTTTGTCGAAGTGGGAAAAAATCCTCATTTTGAAACATTTGTTGATGGGTTCTGGTGGGCGATTATCACATTCAGTACAACCGGTTATGGAGACAAATACCCCATTACTATCGGGGGCAGAATTATAGCTGTCATAACGATCTTTTTCGGTATAGCCGGAATGAGTTTTTTGTCAGGTGTATTTGCTTCTGTATTTGTCGATAGAAATTCTAGAGCCAGGAGGGGTCTTGTGGACTTTCCCAAAATGAAAGATCATTTAATTATATGCGGTTGGAGCGATGAGATAAAAGAGATACTCCGGGATATCGTTGCTTTCTCCAAAAGCTATCCTTCAGAGAAAATCATAATCATTTCTAATATACCCAGTGAAAAAATAGAGGCTTTGAAAGAAAACAGTGAACTGTCTCAGCTGAAGTTTGTCAGAGGGGATTACTTTTCCGATACGGCCTTACGCAGGGCTAACGTGACAGAGGCCAAAAAGGTTCTTGTTCTTTCTGACTCTTATGAGAGCAATGCTGATGCGGAAGCCGATTCCAAGACAATTATGACAGTTATGTCCATCAGAACACTGACTAAAGA
>JADGDJ010000222.1 GCA_016744925.1 Spirochaetaceae bacterium | reverse complement strand
GAATTGTTGCAGATCACTGAATTGCAGTGTGTCCGCGGCGCTCCCTCTCAATCTCTCTATCAGATATACTTTATCACCAGACATTGCTGAGAGGTAGGCATTATTGGACTCTATGACACTGAGATTATTTAATCCGCTGATTGTACTGACACTCTTTTTTTCTTCGGAAGTTCTGAAGTCATAAAATTTTATCGAGCCTGACGAACTATAGGTCATCAGGTTCCTTTCAGATGCTCCCAGATAACCATAGTCGTAAATTGACGGGAGTTGTTCCATGTAATTTAATTGAACACCATTTCTGGCATTTAAAAAAGTTAAAGAAGGGTTTTGCACATTCCCGTAAAAGAGGTAACGGCCCGATGTGGAGTACTCCAGGAAGAGCGGCTGTTCTTCGATAATTCTAGAAAATATCTTTTTTTCCGTATTCCAGTTCCATACGGATAAATAGTATTTATCAACATCATGAGAAAGGACTGTTATGTAGTTATCACTGGGACTTATGAGAATCTTATCTATCGTATTGCTGGTAAGCTGAAAGTGATTCCTGAGTGTTTCATCGCTTTTGTTCCAGATCGAAATGGCTCCCCTCTCTTCTGCTGAGAATATCAGATCGCGATCCTGATCGTATTGGATGCTGATAATCGGGCTGAAATGTCCTTTGTTGATTACAAATTTGGTTGTTCCGAACAGAGAAAGCGAAAGACTGACCATCAATAATGTTACGAATAATTTCTTCATTTATTTACCTGCCAAAAATAGAATATCACTGGTTGTGGTCAGAATGACCAGAAGCAGGATTAAAAAAGTTCCAATCATCTGGTATCTGTATATGAATCCGGGAGATAGGGGAGACTTTTTGAAAATTTCAAATATAAAAAGAACGATCTGCCCGCCGTCCAATGCGGGAATAGGAAGAAGGTTCATAAAAAACAGTGCTATCGATATAAAACTGACAAATTGGAAAAAGGAGAGAAATCCTTTGCCTATACCTTGTCTGAAACCGCTCGATGCAATTTCTCCTGCAAAATAGGTTATCCTGATGGGACCGGAAACAGCTTTGTTCAGATTGATTCCGCTGAAGAGAAGTTTCAGGCTCTTCGCACTTAAAAGTGCGGTATCGACAGCTTCGCTATATCCTTTTCCAATGGCCTGAAATGGATTCATTTCAGGAGTGTGGTAGGTCTGGTATTCATAGGTAATCCCGAGTTTGAAGTTAACATCGGAGAAATCAGTTACAATGTCGCTTGTGTGTGAGGATCCATTGCGAAGATAGGTTATATTGAGATGTTCAGGCTCAGTACTCATAAGACGTGAAATATCTATAGAGTTCTGAATCTCTATACCGTTAATATCACTGATTATATCGCCGGCCTTCATACCCGCTATATCGGCTTTCGACTCATTTTCAACAGCCCCCAGGATGGGGGAAATCCAGGGATAGATTCCCGCTTTTCCCGCACCGGTATCCTTGTCGAGTTCTGGGGTCAGGTGAAGTTCTAAATGACTCTGATTTCTTTCAATCAATAGTGTGAGATTCTCTCTGGCTGCTATGGCTAAAGCATCGGCTATCTGGTTGTAGTTCTCAGTGATTTTTCCATTTATGGAGAGTATTTTGTCTCCTGATTCGAGACCGGCTATATCTGCGGGCCATTTTTTACCCGAAGTGTCGTAGTCCGATGCCAGGATGACTCTATTTTCAAATGTAGTCTCATCGTAACCAATCAGATAAATTGTTGCCAGGACAAGCCCTGCGAAAACAAAATTGGCAAGAGGACCTGCCAGAGCGACAGCAATTCGCTTCAAAGGTGTGGCAGAATAGAAAGCTCCCTCTTCTATGGGGATAGATTTTTCTTTTGATTCTATGGCTTCCACGAGAGCGTGTTCACCTTTCATCTTGCAGTAACCGCCAAGGGGAAGGATTGATATGCGGTATTCGGTTTTCCCGATCCTTTTCTTTAAAATTGCTTTGCCCCAACCCAATGAGAATGCTTCCACTTCAATTCCGCTTAAACGGGCAGCAGCAAAGTGTCCAAGCTCATGGATAAAAACAACTACTGATAGAGCCAGTAATCCTAAAATTATAGTGAATATCATTTTATTTCCTTTGGTTGATCAATGATTCAGCAATCTTCCGGACTCTTTCATCGATTCCTAAAATCTCATCGAAAGATGAAGCTTCATGAGTCCAGTCCATATTGAGTAGATTTTCTGTAATCTCAGGAATCTCTGTAAAATGGATTATTCCATCTACGAGAGCCTGAACAGCAATTTCATTCACGGCATTATATACGATGGGATATGACCCTGCTGCTTCAGCAGATCTGTACGCCAGAGGTAGCATCGGGAAATTCTTAACATCGGGAGCTGTAAAAGACAAATCTTTGCCGGCGAGATCCAAATAAGTTCCCGGGACCGCTTTCATTTCCGGATAATACATAGCATTTTGAATGGGTAGTCTCATATCCGGTTTGCTGATCTGTGCATACATGGCAAGATCCGTTGTTCTTACCAGGGAGTGTACATAACTCTGAGGATGAACGAGAACTTTAATTTTATCGAGATCGATGTCAAAAAGCCTCCAGGCTTCAATAACCTCAAGCCCTTTATTGGCCAGAGATGCTGAATCAATCGTAATTTTATATCCCATATCCCAAGTGGGGTGCTTCATGGCCTGCTCTTTGGTCACATTTTTAAGCTGATCTGCCGTAAATCCCCTGAAAGGACCACCTGAAGCTGTTATTATGATCTCGTCAATCTGTTCCCTTTTTTTCTTTTCAAGAAGATAGAAGAGAGCTGAGTGCTCTGAGTCAACGGGAAGAATATTCTGCTTTTTTTCATCAGCCAGTTTTTTTATAAGAGGTCCGGCCATTACCATGGTTTCTTTATTGGCGAGAGCCAGATCTTTTCCACTCTTTAAGGCTGCAACAGAGGGAGCCATTCCAACGGCTCCGGAAATGCCATTGACGACGATATCCGCCTCTGTTTCTTCAATGAGCTTTATTATGGAATTCTCGCCGCTAAAATTTATTTTAGAACTCTGGGGAGCTTTTCCGGAAAGAGTTATATTGTGAACGTTAAAATAATCAGCCTGCTCGAGTACTTCTTTTTCTCTCCTGTTGGCACTGATGCCCACAAGGTCAAAATCGTCTCTATTATTTTTTATTATATCAAGGGCGGAGATTCCTATGGATCCCGTGCTTCCCAGTACAATTACTTTTTTCAAATTACATTCTCCTGTAGTGTGTACAGACTATAAACCCGCAGTAGCCAATAAAATTACATAATAAAAGGCCGGTGCTGCAAATATCAGTGAATCGATTGAATCGAGAACTCCGCCACGACCGGGTACAATATCTCCTGAATCTTTCACTCCTGAAGAGCGCTTCATCCCCGACTCGACGAGGTCACCGATAATAGCCGTAAGACCAGCAACAATTCCAAGGATAACGAGCACTGGTATTGAACCTGTAATTATTTCTGGAAAGAAAAATTTACTGGCAATAGCTACTATAACCGATGCAAGAACTCCACCTAAAAATCCCACAAGGCTTTTATTGGGGCTTACAGCCACAAATCCCCGGGATTTTTTACCCCATAACATACCGAATAACCAGGCATTGGAATCGTTTAAATAAACGATGCAAACAAAAATCAATAATAAAATAGAACTATTGGGAAGCGAAGATATTCTTGTTATATAACTTAAAAAAACACCGGGATAGAAGAGCACCAATATTGATGCCGACATAGAGGGGAGTGCCTGAGTGAAACCCTGTTCAGATGCTCTAAGGTTGATGATGAATATACTTATGACTAAGATCATCAGAAGCATCATCTGGGCATTACCGCTGAATGCACCCATCACCTGTAACCAGGTCATTGCCGGAATCAGTGCTCCGGCAATAGTGAGCAGTGTGGCGTTAACGTGAATATTCATTGCTTTGAACATTTTGGCCATTTCGTATGAGCCTAAAGCTCCCAGTAAAATGACAAGAATATTTACAGGGAGAAAATAAAAAATATTCCCGAAAAGTGTCAAAACGATTAATGCGGGTATCGCTATGACAAATAATAATATGCGTTTTGTCAGGTTGTTCATTTTTTTACTCCTCCATATCGGCGGTCTCTATTCTGGAAAGCAAGAATAGCGTCGTATAGATCTTCTTTGTGCCAATCCGGCCATAATTTGTCGGAGAAAAAGTACTCTGCATAAGCACTTTGCCATAGTAGAAAATTACTAAGCCTTCGTTCTCCCGCCGACCGGATGATCAAATCTAGAGGTGGTACTTCCGGTGCATCGAAATAGCTATAGAGCACATCTTCTGTAAGTTCGGAAGTTTTATCAGATTGACTCCACTTATTGACAGCCCGGATAATTTCATCCTTACCACCATAATTTATAAGCAGATTCATCGTCAGACCAGTGAATTCTTTTGTGTCATGAACAATAGTGGTTATCTCTCTCTGTATTTCTACTGGAAGATTTGCCAGGTCACCACTATGGACAACTTTGATTTTGTTTTCTTTATAAAATTTGAATTCACTTTTCAGGTAGGTTTTTATGAGAACCATAAGAAAAGAGATCTCATCTTCCGCTCTTTTCCAGTTTTCAGTGGAGAAGACGTAAAGAGATATGTATTTAAGGTTTAGATCAGAGGCTGCTTTGACAACTCTTTTTGCCGATTCAAGCCCCTCTCTATGCCCTTTGGAACGGATAAAGCCGCGGTTTTTTGCCCAACGGCCGTTTCCATCCATAATGATGCCGACATGATTCGGCAGTCTATCAGGATCAATTAACGCTGCTTTCTCTTCAGACATTAAATCTCCATTATTTCCTTTTCTTTGTCAGCAAGGATATTATTTACCTGTTTTACGAATTCATCAGTGACCTTCTGAATATCATCGGAACCTTTTTTCTGTTCGTCTTCGGGGAAATCCCCTTTTTTAATAGAGTCATTGGCATCTCTTCTAATATTTCTGAGACTGACCCGGGAATTTTCAGCAATATTTTTAGCCTGTTTTACGAGGTCTTTTCTTCTTTCTTCAGTTAGTGGTGGAATATTGATTCTTATTACCTTTCCATCGTTGTTGGGGTTCAATCCCAGATCCGATGTGAGAATTGCTTTTTCAATGTCCGTTAGAGAATTTTTATCGAAGGGCTGGACGACTATGAGGCGCGCTTCGGGAATCGATATGTTTGCAACCTGGTTGAGGGGAGTCGGAGTACCGTAATACTCAACCATAACTCTATCGAAAAGAGATGTTGATGCTCTACCTGTTCTTATGGTGTTGAATTCATCACCGAGGGCTCTAATGGTTTTTTCCATTCTGTCTTGAGTATTTGCTTTTACAGTATTCATATTTTCTCCCTAATTATAAAAATGAAAAAAAACCGCTCCTGTCAGACAGAGAGCGGTTTATATACAGATTATTTGTCTTCGCCAACCTGAAAATAGATAAAATCTGTCAGTTCAACTTTACCACCGGCTTCTTTTCCGGCCTGGTCTGCTGCCTGTTTTACACTGATTTTATCATCTTTTACAAATTTCTGGTCAACAAAACAGATCTGAGAAATATGTTTATTCATTTTTCCTTTAACAATACCCGCTGCTACTTTTTCAGGTTTACCTAAAGCAATAGCCTGAGCAGTGAAGATTTCTTCCTGATCAGCAATGTATTTTGCATCGATGGAGTCTTTGTTGAGGAAAGCCGGATTAAATGCCGCAGCGTGAAGTGCCGCATCAAATCCATAAGCTTTAACTTCAGCTTTTGCCGCCGTTTCCGCACTGTCACATGCCAGCTTGATAAGTACACCGATTTTTCCACCACCGTGGATGTAATCGACAACTGTTTCATTGGCAGCGATAGGCATAACAGCCAGTCTTTTAACGGCCATATTCTCATTGAGAACAGAAATTGCTTCTTTGATCTGATCTGTGAGAACTGAAGTTACTTCAGTTAATCCCTGTTCGAGAACAGTATCAACTAATTTTGCTCCCGCAGCTTTGAATGTATCATTCTGGGCAACAAAGTCAGTTTCACATGTAAGCTCAAGAACAACTGCTTTATCAGCAGTAATTTTTGTGAAGATGCTACCTTCATTTGTAGCTCTTCCACTTTTTTTATCAGCTTTGGCAAGACCTGCTTTTTTAAGCACTTTTTCAGCTTCTGCAAAGTCTCCTTCCGCTTCAATAAGGGCATTTTTACAGTCGAGCATTCCCGCACCTGTTTTGCCTCTGAGTTTTTTTACGTCTGCTGGTGAAACTGCCATTTATTTCTCCTCTTCTGTGCTGTAGACTACGCCATCCTCTTCAGCAGCTGGTGCTTCTGCAGGGGCTTCTTCTACTACAGGTTTAGAAGTTGTAGTTGTTCCCTCTTCTTCATCATCCTGAAGAGTTTCAATTACTTTGAGTCCTGTTTCGTTGTCAGCTTCGATGACCGCGTTGGCGATTACCTGTGTGAAAAGGCTGATTGCTCTAATAGCATCATCATTACCGGGAATAGGGAAATCAATTCCTTCGGGGTTACAGTTTGTATCAACAACTGCAACTATAGGAATGCCCATTCTCTTAGCTTCAGCAACAGCAATAGTTTCTTTTTTTGTATCGATGATGAAGATAATACCGGGAAGATCTTTCATCTCTTTAATACCACCGAGGTTTTTCTCGAGTTTACCTTTTTCTTTCAGAAGTCTGGAAACTTCTTTCTTGGTAAGCTGCTCGAAAGTACCGTCGATTTCCATCTTTTCAATTTTTTTCAAACGTTGAAGAGATTTTTTAATTGTAGAGAAGTTTGTGAGCATACCACCGAGCCATCTGTTGTTGATGAAGTGCATGCCGCATCTTTCTGCTTCTTTCGCTACAGCGACTTGAGCCTGTTTTTTTGTACCTACAAATAGAACTGATCCACCCTGAAGAACTGTTGCTCTTACAGCATCATAAGCTTCCTTGATAGATACTATTGTTTTCTGGAGATCGATTATGTGAATACCGTTTCTCGATGTGAAGATGAATTTCTTCATTCTTGGATCCCAGCGTTTTGTCTGGTGACCGAAATGTACACCTGATTCAAGCAGGTTCTTCATTGTTACTACAGCCATGTAGCCTCCTATGCATTCTTTAAGTCAAGAATGCGCCTTCTCTTAAGTCTCAGTAGCCTAGGCTACCGGAAATTTGTCAAATTGATAATTTAACTTTGATAACATGCCATAAAAGAGGGTGATTGGCAACCCCATAACATTGCTGTAGGATCCATTAATTCCCTGAATAAGGCATTCCCCTTTTTCCTGAATTCTGTAGGATCCGGCAACGTCTTTCCATTCTTCTGTGGCCAGATACCACTGAATCTCTCTCATCGTCAGTTTCCGGAAAGTGACATCGGTTTTATCCACTTCGGTGATGATTGTCTCCGACTCCCCGCAGTAAAGTGTTATACCGGTTAACACCTGATGTGTTTTATCTGAAAATTGTATGAGCTCGTTCATGGCATCATCTCTGCAC
>JADGDJ010000016.1 GCA_016744925.1 Spirochaetaceae bacterium | reverse complement strand
AAAGCAATTATTGCAAGAAAGGGGATTACACTTCCGATATACCCCCATCCGAAACCATTGGCCGATACATCATCCATTCTTTCATTATCAGTAACATCTGTAATGAAGGAATCATAAAAAAGATTAGCTCCCGCCCACCCGACCCGGGCTGCAACAAAAAGTACTATACAGAGGATCCAGTCTCCCCGCCCGATCAGAGGCAATGAAAGAGTGAACAGTAAACCTATGATTAAAAAAATAGTAAAGAATCTCTTCTTTCTGTCTTTCAAGTCGGCAAAAACTCCCAGAACAGGAGCCAAAAGAGCCAGTATGATTGAAGCAGTTGAATTGGCAAAACCCCAATATGCAGTAGATGTGGCACTATCAACATCTACTGCGGCAATGTCTTTAAAGAAAATGGGCATGATAGTTGTGATGATAACCAATACAAAGGCGGAATTGGCTACATCGTAAAGAATCCAGCTTTTCTCATTTCGGGTAAATTTATTCAGCATTAGTGATCCTTTTTTTCGAGAGTCTCTTTATTCTATTTTAATCAGCTCTTAAACCTTTGCCATTATATTTTCTTTTATTTGTAATTCTTCTATTTGAAGATTGAGTCTTTCTGCAAGGGCATAAGCCTCTCCGAAATCATTGACGTCCTGTGGTTTATGGGCATCGGAATTAATGATTACTCCGATATTATAATCAGCAGCCATTTCCCAGAATGGATCAATGGGATATGGTCTTCGATCTCCATCAGTAGTTGTAATTTTTGATTTCCGATAACCATATCCATTTATCTCCAATATGGCTTTTCTATCGGCAGCGGCTTCCAAAATTGCTTTTGAGCACGATTGTGCCTCCGAATCCCACTGATGATAAAATCGTGCAAATAAATCGGGATGAGCTATAAAAGCAAAAAGTCCTGAATCAATGGATTTAATGAGATAGTTCGTGTATGCGATTAAGTTCTCTTTTCTGTTTTCCGCACTATAACATCCAACCCATTCCCCATGGACAGGCATGTAGTGTGCTCCTCC
The DNA here is from genome assembly GCA_016744925.1 of Spirochaetaceae bacterium. Taxonomy (GTDB): domain Bacteria; phylum Spirochaetota; class Spirochaetia; order DSM-2461; family DSM-2461; genus Spirochaeta_F. The sequence continues at coordinate 37,098 of JADGDJ010000016.1, read as the reverse complement.
CACGAGATACTGGAACTCATATTTACCCAGAAGTTCTTCTTTGTAATAATTGATATATTCTGGAGCCCATTCGCATTCAAGCCCTTTAAAGATCTCTATTTGCTGGTATTTTTCCGTAGCGTCATCAATCTCTTTGATGTACTCTTCCAGTTCACTCATATCCATCCGGACATCTGACCAGCGGTTATCAGGTAGCGGCACATGATCTGAAAAACCCAAATGGGTCATTTTTTTAGCGATGGCTTCTTCCACATATTCGGAAACGATTCCGACTGCGTGGTGGCATCGAACTGTATGTGTGTGAAAATTCTTCATAGTCGTCAGATTACCTTAAGAAATTGAAATATGCAATTGGGGAAATGTATGATAAATATTTTTGGGAACCTGTTTTTTATAGCCAAGAAATCTACTTATTCCGCCGATAATGAATTTAATAATTCTGTATTAAGAGCTGAAATCAAAAAATGAGTAAAACACAAAATAATAATGCCGCCAAAGTGCAGAGTATTCTCAATAAAAACAATAAAATCTCAGTAAAAGTTGTTAATCTTGAAGGCAATACGATTAAGCAGATGGAACAATTACTGCTCTATACTCTACAGTTTTACAAAATGGATGTGTGGCTGGATTACTTTAGCCTTCTCACGAGAGGTCTGATTTTTTTTGCCATAAAAAGCTGCCAAATCAATCAGTGCAGCATTAGACTGATCAAGGAAAATAATGCATTCGTAATTCAGGTTTTTTCAGAAGGTCTGAATCAGTCTATCAATAAGAGGGAGTTTATTGAATTCATCAATGACCTTTCCGTATATGAATCTGTACCGGAGTTATTCTCCGACCTCTTTTTTCTTAAAAAACTATTTGAAATTAAAGAGATCAATACCGATAACATAAGTTATTCAAGTGACAAGCTTGAATTATTTATTCCCCAGGAAAAGCTGGATGAAAAGACTTGGATGGAATTGAGAAATGCAATTATCTCTTCCATCGATGAGCTCCCTCCACTAAAGGAGAACCTTCTCAAACTCGAGAAGATGATTCATATGGGAACATTTGACATGGACAGTATTGCCGAACAGGTGGGAACAGATCCCGCACTGACCATAGATATTCTCAAAATAGTCAATTCCGGAGCATTTGTACTCAGTTCAAGAATTGATGATATTCAATCAGCACTGAAATATCTGGGCTTGAGAGAACTGTACAACCTGATGATCAGTCTTTCCATTAAAAAGACCTTGAGTTTATACGATAAAGAGATGAACGAATTTTGGTATCACTCTTATAAGTGTGCTTATTATTCCTGTGAACTTGCCAGAAGATTAAAAATTAACGTGGCTCATTCGGACAGCATCTATACTTCTGCATTGCTGCACGATATAGGGAAATTCCCTATATCCATGCTATTTGACGATGAGAATGACGTCATTCTGGACTACTGTGTAAGATACAAAATTACTCTTAGTGATATAGAAGATGCACTTTCGGGAATTCGTCATTGCGAAACGGGATTTTTCATGGCTGAAAAATGGAACCTGCCCGATTCTCTTAAATTAATTATGAAATTTCATCATTCGCCTGGAGATGCTCCGGAATCAATTCGAAATTTAAACGATATTATTTATATGGCCGATTGTCTCATTTACAGTGAAGCAGAGCGATTTGATCTGAGTACAATTGATCCCGATGTCCTAAAGCGACATAAAATAGCTTCCCACGTGGAACTCTTAGAGAAGTTCACTGACTTGACAGAGTCCTTTGATTCTCAGAATATTTGGAAATAACATATAAAGCGGAACCAGGTCCCCCGGGGCATTGAGGGATGGTCCGCAAATTTCTTGTCTATAAATATTCTTTTAAATCTAACCAGGCATTGTATTCATTCGCTAAAGACTCAAAATAAGAGTTTTCAGCAAGGGAGAGTGTAACACTCATCTCCTCCAATTCTATAGAGGAATAATCACCCAGTTTTTCCAGCAATTCAGCCTCAGAAAGTAAAATATTAGCCTGTTCAAGCTCCAATTGTGCAATTCCACTATTAATTTCAGTGCTCCTGATTGAATCGACTATCTGCTGAAATTCCAACTCAGCTTCATTTTTGCTCTGTTCCGCTTCTTTGAGTGATATCTCCAGCTCCATTTCACTTATTTGGCTTTCTCTAAGCTGAACCTGATCTAAAGAGAAGGTTAAACTGATATCTGCGCTGACTGTCATTTCTCCGTCACTATCAAAGTCCAGATAAGTTGATAGCTCTAAATCCGGCTCATAGGCCCAGGTATTTTTATCTGCAGCCTTTGCACTGCTCACATTGAGAAGAGATATCTGATAATCATTATTTTTGAGAGGGTTTCCCGATTCAGGCTCTAAACTCTCTTGTATTCTCCTTAGGGAATTTTGTAATTCTTCAAGAGTGAGCTTTTTTATCGTAACCTCTTCATGGCCTGATCCTAGTTCTCCCAGCAGCTTGGTTTCGCTATCCTGGTATGTCTTCCTTTTATCAGAGAGTTCAACCCGGGCTTCAGACCACTCAATAAGCGAAGCCTGCAGATCATCTAATGTGACCTCTCCCAGTTCATATCTGATCTTGTCATCACTGTAATTTATCTCTTTTATCGAAGCGAGAGTCTCCTGAGATTCATAATCTCTATAGGATACCATCCAATTTAATGCAGCAGAAACAGCATTATTTTCAGAATTGATTCTAGCCCCTTCGGAATTGAGCAGAGCAGAATCATAATTTATTTCAGACTGGATTCTATCAGAAGAATGTTCCAGAGGACTCAAAGTGAAACCGATTTTTCCACTCATATCTTCTTCGATCTTTCCTTCCAGGCTAATCTGTTCAATTATTGGAACGGTCAGAGTGGAGCTGAGATCCCAGCTATCGAAATCTGATACACCATAACCGGCATAGACATCAATTGATGTATTTTCCAACTTCAACATTCCGACCCGATCTCCATCAGCCTCTAATACACTGATCTGGCTCGATTGATAGGACAGATTATGTTCTGAACCATAAAGTGCTATTTCTTCAAGAGATTTCAATTGAGTCTCACCGTGTAGCACCGCTATAGAAATCACAATAAAAATAGTAAAAAATAATAAAGGGATAACTCTCATGCTACACCTCCCGTAAAGTTTCGGCGATATTGCCTTTTACAGCAGAAAATGCCGGGAGCAGTCCTAGTATTCCACCGCAACCTAAAGCGAGAAGAAACCCTGCAACTATTGATGTGAATCGTACACCTGAGGCCTCTGAGAAATTTCCTGACAATTCTCCCAGGAGAGGCGCCATTGTTCCCAGTACCGGCCCGGCAAGAATAAATGCCAGAATGACACCGATGACAGCACCCATTAGGCTTAACATAATCGACCAGGTCCAGAACTCTTTAACGACTCTGATCTGCGAAGCTCCAAGAGAGCGCTCAAGAGCAATTTCCCTCTTCTTGCCCAGAGCTTCTACAACCATAATACTGAAAATTCCAAGAGAACTTGTCAGGAGCAAAACGATTCCCAGAATATTGACAGAGACAGTAAATATGGAAACCGCCTGTCTCAACTCTTCCATATAGCTAGATTCCCCCTTCGGGGTACCCTCCCATACCAGAAGGTTTATATCGTATCCATAATTGTTTTCTACAATCTGAGAAATCTCCGAGTTCAGCTTATCGACTGATGTTTCCGAACTCTTTACGACCATTTTGCCAGACATAAAGTCCAGCATTCTATTGGCATTATCATCGTTGGGGAGCATGGCAGTTAAAGGTACGATCAGATCACTGATCCCATAGGATCTCCTTGCCACCTCTGAAGGATCGGCATAAACTCCTGCAACCGAATACTGTGTCAACAGATCCTGGCTGCGCCCCGGTCCTCTCTGAAATCGGGTCCCTGGAGGAATGACTTTACCTCCAATGGCTTTTTCTGCTGAGCCAAAAAGCATTACAGCCATTTCTTCACTGATCCAGATTTTTTTAAATCCTGAATCGTAATCCTGTTGTGTCATGGGAAGACCGCTTATGATCTCAAGGGAATAAACATCAAAATAGGAAGGATCTGTTCCTGCTGAACTCCGGAGAATATAAGACTTACCGTTAACAGTCACTTCAGTAAATGGGTCGTTCATGAGGAGTGCCGCAGAACTTATAGAATCGCTATCGGAAATTAAACTATTAAAAATATTCGAATCCCACTGGCTGGGCCTCTCCATTTCAACAGATCCATCTGCAGACCATTCACCATTGACAACATTGACAATAATGCCATTATCATTCATTTTATCGACCACTTGCTCATCAAGGATTTTGCCGGCGCTGAAAGACAAAATAAGAATACCCGTTCCTAAAGATACAGCGGATATTGTCAAAAGTATTTTCACAGGTGTTTTCACCCAGTGTCTCAGTAATAATGTTAGAAATTTTTTCATTTTATTTATCCTTAAACCGCTGTTCTCATGGCATCAGCGGCTTCAATTCCCGAATTCTGAAATGACGGGATTATAGAAAAGACCATCGTCAGCAATGAGGAAAGAAGAACTCCAGTCCCAATATACAACCAGGATCCCTGATCGAGCCCCATGGCACTCTCCATAGCATTTGCCAGTGGAAAAGCAATTACAGTACCCAACAGTGCCCCCATAAGAGTGATTACAAGAGCTTCGCTGGAAAAAAGCTTGAGAATATCTTTATTGGATGCCCCCAATGCTTTGAGTATACCCACATGTTTTTTCATTCTGAGTGTGCGGCTCATAAGAATATGAGAAATATTGACCGATGCGATAAAAAGACCGGCCACACTAAGAAAGAGTATCAGCAGACTAATCCCCTTGTTTCGGTTCACAAGTCTCTCCGCCTCAGCTCTGGGATTTGAAATAACAAATTCCCCTTCTCCATAGGTTTTTTCAAACCAGTTCGTCAGCAGTTCTGATGTAGCATCGAGATCTGAAGGATCTGAAACAGTAAATCGGAGCTGTTTATTACTGTCACTTCCGAACTGATTAGCGCCATTACCCACATTTCCCGTATCGGGAGTGAAATAGAGGTCATCAACAAGAGAACCACTCTCCTCCAGAATACCGATAATGGTATAATAGGTATCGAATGAGAGGATTTTTTTCCCTATCAGGGTGGATATATCAGTGCCCTCTTCAGAGAGTAATTCTGCAGTATTTACTCCAAGCACAATAAATCGAGAGAGAGAATTCATATCTGTTTCTGTAAAAAGGCTACCGTATTGAGTCTCCAGATTATGGGCACTGAAATACTGTGGAGTGATTTCATAACCTGAGAGCTCTTCGATTTCAGGAACGATAATTTCCGGATTAGAAGCGGCCTCTTTCAAGCTCTCCTGCATTTCATCGAACTTCTCGGTCCTCTCAGCCTCTTGAGAATCAATTTCATCGGACTCTTTTTCACCGCCACCAGGTCCACCATCTTGACTGAAACGCTCTATCATCTCCTGGTTTAAAAATCTCAACTTGTCCTTATTTGATATATAGGCATAAGAAACCAGTGGAACTATTTCTGCAGCGGTCAAATCTTTTGACGTGAGAATAACATCATCTCCATTACCTTTTGCCACCACAGGAGTTTCCATGTCTTCTGCGTCGTCTTTTGTTGTTACCACGAGTTCCCTATAAGAAGTGGAAGAGAGCATATTTTCGCTGTATTCGTTTGTGTGGAGCAGCAGCGACAATCCCGATGCTGCCGTACCCACACCGAGGGCGACGGCCAGAATCAGCAAGCCGGATTCAAGCAGTCTGTTGACAAACCGCCTTTTTATAATAAGAAAAGATTCATTAGCCATTGAAAGCCTCTTTTACTACAATTTCATCTTTGTGCAGGAGTCCGTCTTTGATAGAAATTTTTCTTTTAGCTCGATTCCCCTGCTCCGGGTTATGAGTAACCATAACGACAGTGACACCTTTATCATTGAGTTTTTCCAGCATAGTCATTATCTCTTCACCTTTGTCAGAGGGAAGATTTCCCGTAGGTTCATCAGCAAGAATAAGATCGGGATCATTCGAAAGCGATCGTGCAATGGCCACTCTCTGCTGCTCTCCACCACTCATCATTGTGGGAAGATGATACATCCTGTGCGCAAGACCCACATCTTCGAGCAGTTCCTGGGCTCTGGATCGTCTGTTTTTATATGAGATGCCCCCATAGCTCATGGGAAGCATGACATTTTCCAGGGCACTGAGTTCGGGAAAGAGGTTAAAACTTTGAAATATAAAACCAAAATGTTTGTTTCTGATTCTAGCCTGTTCCTTATCGGGTAGCGATGTAATATCGTAGTCCTCCAGTAGATACTGACCTCCAGAGACCGTATCGAGTATTCCTAGAATATGCATCAGTGTCGATTTCCCGGAACCGGAAGGTCCCATTATAGCAACATATTCCCCCCTGTTTATTGTCAGATTGACATCTTTAAGAGCATTTACTTTTGTTTCACCTAAGTCATATAATTTACTAATTCCGTTTAATTGAATCATTATTTTCTCCTTTTATTCCGTTCTATTTTATTTCAATGACGTCCTGATTGATAAAGTTCTGATAAGAACTGATTATTATCTGGTCACCGGCTTTAAGTCCGCTGAGAACTTCAACCTGACTTCCCTGCATTTCACCAAAGACAACTTCTGTTTTATACGCTTCAGATCCATCGATTTTGTAGACATATTTCTGATTTCCAGTGGTCAGATAGGAACCTCTGGGCAATATGAGAGCGTTTTCTTTCGTACCCAGAGGGATATCAGCTACTGCAGAGGCGCCGGGAGTCAAATCTGTCACATCCAGCGGTTTCGCCCTTACAGAGATGGTGGCTGCTAATCCGTCTGAAGAAAGAGAAGCAATTTGACCGATCTGTGTAATTTCCGCTTCTATCAAGGTGGAACTGATGACAAGATCCATCGTTCCTCCGATTTCCAGATAAGAACTATACTGTTCGTATACTTCGAGATCGATATAGACATCTTCTGTATTGGCAATTGTAAAAAGAGCCGTGCTCTCCTCGATAAGACTTCCAGGAACCGTCAGATCTTCATTAAGACTGAGCACATCTCCGGCAATGGGACTGGTTATTTGAGAATCCGCAATATCCTGCTCAACTCGACGAAGACTTACGTTCAGCTGATTGATCAAGGCTATCTGTTTCCTGATATTCAGTTCATTGCCACGGGTTTCTTTCTCTATACTGAAAACAAGATCTTCTTTTTCCTCTAATAGGGCATCAAGTATATCGACGGCATCTTCGTATTCTGAAAGACGGGAGCTTTTAAGGTTGAGAAGTTCCTTTTCCGCATCCACATCATATCCCGCTTCGGCAATATCATCGTTTATCCGGTCCAAATCTATATTCAGCTCTTTAATTGTATATTCAAAATCCAAATGAATCTCTTCGAGTCCAATTTTTTCAGTTTCCAGCTCAAGAGCCAGGTCATCCCTGTCCTCTTCCAGCTCAGGCACGTCAAGTACTGCCAAAATGGTGGCATCAGTGACAGAATCACCTTCGTTGACCAATAGTTCTTTGGCATAGCCCTCTTCCATACTCACGATGGATACTTGAGTCGGTAGAACTACTGTACCACTGGCTTCAGTGGATGTGGTTAACGATTCCGAAGAGACTTTTGCTAAGGTGTAATCGCCAATAACTGTGATATTCTGAGAGGACTTGAGTCCAATGATAAGAATGACCAGCCCGATAATTCCAGCGAGAATAACTCCCGTAACAATCGCCTGCTTTTTCTTTTTTTTTGAAATTAATGGGGCTGAATCCTCAACCTGTATTATTTTTCTTTCAGATGCCATATGTTCCTCCTAGGTGGCACATGAGCTCCTATGCAGGTGTTTTATGGTCAATCGACAAAAATGATTTGTGACCGGTCCTGCAATTCAACTCAATGACTGGATGCATTAAAAGATGCAACCAACCTTTAAATAAATATACAGGCGGAGGAATTTGTCGTGGTTAATTCTATGTAAAAGGATTGTAAACTATGTAAAATCTATTTCAAAAGCAGAGTGATAAACTCCATATTATCAAATTCTCTCTGTTTTATATCTTCTAAGAGGTCAAATATAAATGTTCTATGGTGTTCCACAGTTTTCGTAAAAGCTTGAATGACCAGAACAACATCTTCTTTATTTATTGTACCGTTTACAGACCCTATACCGGCAAGATAAAATTTCATGAGTGCATATCTGGCGATTATCATGAGATATCCTTCAAAAGCACTCTCATTTTCTGTAAAAGGAAAATTTCCCTGAAACATAAAATTCACAAGGTAATGCTCGAAGATATAGGAATTTGATTTCAGGAAAGGTTCTACAATGGTTTCCCGAGCTTTCCTGTACAACTTTGCTTTTTCAGTGAGGGCAATATTTTCATCCAGAAGAAATCCCCGGTGAAGCATCCCTGTGAGTTCAATAAAAACATCACTATCAATTTCAGTAAAAACATGAAGAGAATCGACGGCTTTTTTAAAAAATCCCATCTGAAAAGTATAATAATCAGAAATATTTAAACAACTCTTTTCCTGCAGATCTTTCGGAGAGGATATTTCACTCAGCCTTGTACCCAGCCGCAAAAGCCTCCGGGAAAGTGAAATTTTTCTGTCCTGTACAATTCCTATGGATAGTGAGCGGATCTCCTTCAGTTTTCGAAGAGGAGAATTTTTCCATTGACTCTCTTTTGAATCGAGGAAACTCTGAATGATGTATTTTTCAAGAAAAACATCTTCTTCTACAAATTTTATGGGTTCATCATTGGACAACATCTGTCTCACCGCTTCGGGACAGGACATATAGAGTGAACATTCGTAAACATTATCGATGATATTGTACACTCTCGGGAAGGAGTAACAGACATTGGATAAATAGTCTTCACCTAAATTGCTGTAAATATTGCAGAGTTTCTCTTTATTCAGAAAAGGACACCATTTCTTTTCATTGATCCTCACTCGCCCATAATCAATCTCATCGCAATCACTATCATCATTTTTATAGACATGTTCGACAAATGCTTTCTTCATCTGCGTATCTTTGGTACGAAAATATCTCCTGTAAGTGAGTTTATCTATATCGATATCCCATCCGATGCAACAGCTATCCTCACATTCACTGCCTATACACTTAAAATTCTTTAAATAAGATGGGCTTAAAATCCTGGTCATTTTCTTCATGATGTATTTATTCGTCCTCCCCATTAATCCCGGAATAGTAATTTTACCAGACTTTCAAAATAATGTCCCCGTTTCAAATGAAAGAGTAGAAGAGTAAATCCATTGTAAAACTATTGTAAACTTTGTAAAAATGATATGGACTCATAGCTCACTCCACTCGTCAGTAAAATAAACATAAGTTATACTTATCTCTATGATAGGCACATCTACGAGCAGTAAAATATTCAGCAGGGTTTCAGCGACTATTGTTGTCATAGCACTTATTATCCTATCAACAATACAATACCGGTGGGTAACCTCTTCCGCTGAAAAAAACCTTACCGAGCTATATAGGAACTTTTCCTACAGGATTCAAGCCGCTATTTCAGAACAGTTTTCCTTCTTCCCATTTCTTGGTGATCGTTTTGAGTATTTCAGAGATCTGTCTAGTGAAGAAGACCTTCAGGAGCGGGTTGTCTATTTGTTCGAAGCGGGAATTTCCACTTTTGACAAAAGATACATGACCTCGATCTCCTATTCTTTTACGACTGAACATTCAAGTACATACAATGTGTACACAGAGGATGGATGGGAAACAAGTGAATTGGTTCCTGAAGAGATGGCAGATGATCCGAGAAGAATCTCTTTGATACCCGATAAATTCGACAGAGGGAAAGTCTGGATTAGCACACCTCTGCCACCGATTGACAAGGCAGATAAAAATGCTATTTTTTTTCAATTTGACATACTCTCTTTTTATCAGAATGAAATAGAACAATCACAGCTGAACAGCGAAAGTAACTATCAACTTAAATGGCATTATGATTTAACAGGAGAAGTGACCAGCCTCGTAGACACTGATTATCATTACTCTCCTTTCCGGATTATAGGGGAAGCACTGACCTCGACTCAGAAACCATGGCTTATAGAAATACCTCTTCAAGTGATCATTTTTAACGAAGATGAGAACAAAATGTTTAAATTAAAGTTTAACCGTGATAAACCTCCCCAGGAGACACTGCCCATCCCGACAGTTTATGTCGATGTCCTTTCCGGGGGAAAATCCCTGATTAAAGAAAGAGAAGTTGTTCTGACAATTCAATGGTTGATGAGCCTGTTGCTGATCATAGGAATTGGTATTGCCTATATAGTGATACTCGCTCAGATTAATCATCTCAGGCGGATGAGACAGAGGGAAAAAGAATTTGTAGCCACAGTCACTCATGAACTGAGAACTCCCCTGACAGTGATTAACGCTGCAGCGGATAACATCAAAAACGGGATACTCTCACCAGACAGGATAAAACAGTATGGAGGGTTGATAACCGATCAATCGACACGTCTTGCTTCCATGATTGAAGGAATTCTCCTGTTTTCCAGACTAGAGGGTAAAGCGGAACGGGCTCCTCAGACACAAAAAATTATTTTTTCAGAAATTAATGACAACCTGATTATATTTTCTCACTCACTTGAAAAAGAGATGAATAAAATTATAAAAATCGATTTCAGGTCTCTACCGGATGAAGCTCTTTCGGATAGAGAAACTTTAGAAATGATACTGACCAATCTTATTTCCAATAGTGCAAAACATGCTTACAACTTAGAGACAAAAGGAGAAATAAGGGTTACGGGACATGTCCAACTGCCCCACACACTTTTATTTACGGTAGAAGACGATGGTTCGGGCATAGACAAAATTGATAGAAAACATATATATGATCCATTCTACAGAGGGAAGAAAAGTCTGAAGGAACAAATTAAGGGAAGTGGCCTGGGTCTCTACCTATCCATGAGAAAAGCACGATTGCTCGGGGGCTCACTTAAACTTACCAGCCCTTATGAGAGAGTTGATGGTCGGTTGAAAAAGGGGTGCCGCTTCACATTAAAAATCCCCTACTACAGTATAAACAGCGGAGAATAATTCATGAATAAAATATTGATAATAGAAGATGAACCGGGTGTTCAGATGACATTGGAAGACAGATTAAAAGCCGAAGGTTATGAAGTAACAATCAGAGGCGATGGAATTTCAGGGGAACAAACAGCAAGAGCAGAAAAATTTGATGCCATATTACTGGATATTATGCTTCCCGGAAGAGATGGATATGCGGTTTGCGAGAATATCCGAAAAGCAGGAATATCGACTCCCGTTTTAATGCTCACAGCCAGAAATACCAACCTGGATACCGTACTGGGACTGAGGCAGGGCGCTGACGATTACATGGCAAAACCATTTGACATGTCAGTGCTTCTTGCAAGGGTTGGAGCGCTGATTCGTCGGTCTCAATTGAATGGGACCTCTTCCAACAGGGATACTTCTGTGATCACTTTTGGTAATTTTACACTGGACAGGGAAAAGGGAGAACTCTTTTCGAATGAGAAAGAAATCCCTTTAAATGGGCAGGAATACAGGCTACTCGAGTATATGCTGCTTCACCATAGTAAGATTATACAAAGAGATAAAATGCTCGATGAAGTATGGGGTTATGATTCTGAAACATCTTCGAGGACCGTCGATGTACACATTGCGAAAATCAGGCAGAAACTATCCGAGTCGGACATTCCAAAGCATATTCTAACCATAAGGGGTCGAGGATACAAATTTATTAAATAAAAAATTATTAATTATCGTCAAATTCTAAAGTTCACTCTTTTCATTAACAAAAGGATTAATTTATGATACAGCCTTATGAAATTATTACGATTCAAAGCCATTTACATAACGGCTACAGCAACATTGTTAATAGGATTCGCCCTTTTGTTCCTTCCCCGTTTTTTTATATACGGTGAACCTGAAGTTGTAAAAAGGGATCTTCCCCCCTTAGAGATATCATTAAAATTAATAATAGAACAGGAAATGCCCGGGGATCTCAATAAGTGGATAGAGACAAACTTGGAAGAAAGCATCCTTTTCTACACTGAGACGATGACAAAGGATTCCAGTATATCCAGAGCAATCGTAAAACACTCACTTAAACATAATATCCCCGTCAATCTAGCTTTTTCAGTAGCCTTTAAAGAGAGTAAATTTAAAATTGATGCCTACAATGATAATGGGAAAAGTCGAGACCGGGGCTTGTTTCAGTTGAATGACAGCTATAGACAAAATTGGGCGGTTGAAGACTTTTACAATGTCGATAAAAACTCCTTTGAGGGAACAAGATATTTAAAGGAGATGATTGAACTCAATGAGCAGGACATTCAAAAAGCTCTCTATTGTTACAATGCAGGTCCGACCAAAGTGAGAAAATACGGGATTATTCCCGAAGCAACAAAAAAATATGCCGTTGAAATTCTAAAACTGGAAAATGAATTTAATAATCAATTAAAAAAATGGATAATTAATGGATAATAATTCTTATCTTTGTTTAATATAAATAAAATTGTAGAATCATTGAGTTTTATATACTAAATTTAAATAGATGTCCTCCGAGAAAGAAATAAACCACTATATAAATGAGATTAAAGATCTTAAGGAATTGATCGATATTGGTAAAAGCCTCAATTCCAATTTGACATATTCCACTCTCCTGGACTCTCTCCTGCTCACATGTATGGGCCATGCGAGAACAGTAAAGGCCGGACTATTTATAAAAAATGATATAGACAGTAAGGATTTTACTCTCTACAGGAATTACGAGGGTTTCAACCCCGACAAAAATATCCAATACTCTATCGATGAAAAATCAGAATTGATCACTTCCCTGAGAAATGCCCCCTGTTGTATGACAATGCCCGAACTACTCCAGGATATTAAAGAGATTGCCGACATTAAACCTTTCACACTATTGGAACCATCTCTTATAATTCCTATTGTCATGAAAAATGATGTGCAGGGGATAATTTTATTGGGAGCCAGAATTACCAAAGCCAGCTTCTCCGACAAGGAAAAGGATTTTTTAAGGACTGTTGCTGATCTGGGAGCCATTGCCATTCACAATACATTTTTATTGGAAGTCTCTTCGACGGATATGATGACCAAGTTGAAACAACGCCATATTCTATTTCAGAACCTTCGTGAAATTATGATCGATTATAGGGACGAGAGTATCTGTGTCCTTATGATGGACATTGATAATTTTAAAAAACTAAATGATAATTACGGTCATACTTTCGGTGATGTTGTCATCAAGGAAGTAGCTTCAACTATACTGAAACTAATTCGGAGAGAAGATGTTGCAGCCAGATATGGCGGTGAGGAATTTTCTGTTGTACTCCGCTATATTCAACTTGACGTCGCCATAAAAATTGCAGAGAGAATAAGGAAGACAATAGAGAATAAGGTATTCAAAACTGGGGGAACAGAGGTGACAACAACCATATCCATAGGGGCAGTGAAGTATATACCCCAAATGGATAAGGTCCCTCAGGATGTGATAAAAAGAGCCGATGAAGCCCTGTACAGAGCGAAAGAAACCGGAAGGAATAAAGTGGTACAAGCATGAGTTTCGATTGTAAATACAAAGTGATAGACGGTCAGTGTCGGAAACTGAAAAAGCTGTGTTCCCCGGGAGACAGGGGTTGCATTCTCCATGGAAAATATGAATTTCCCCTAAAAGAAAACAAAGACGATTCTAAAAAGAAATAAATCAACGTTTATCTATGCGGCCTGTATAACTGCAATTCCTATCAGTCTTGTACAAATATCAGAAGAGCTATCATTCAATCTAACTCAGAGAGGATCTCTGGGATTTATATGTTCAATTGAGCAATTCGGGAAAATACCCCTATTGAGAACAGCTCTTCTAATTATGTCTATCGGTTTATACCTGTTCACTAAAAGTACAAGTTATGTCATGGCTGTTTTTCTCATTCTACTTCCTGGATTCGGAGAAAGATTTATCGAAGCTCTCCTGACTCCTCTTGTGGAAGACCTTCATCCCGGCGATAAGGGAAAAAGATCCCCGAATTCAGACTGAGAAGGATAGCTTCGATTTGACCAGCCTCCTGCGTGACGCTTTTATCTCGTATTCATAAGATTCAAACAAGCCCTCAAGTTTCTCTTCAAGAGTTTTGAACCCAAACTCTCTGGCACCTATGGCAAAATTTTTCTCGATCATATGCTCTCTCAGACCACTGTTATTGAGAATATTATAAATTTCGGGATAGACAGAATCTTCAATGATAAGGCTTCCCTTTTCATCATAAGCATCGCGAATTTCAATATTGTCGAATCCTGCACCTTTAATATCTGTTTTATAAACAAGGTATGTGCTGATGACAACAGGCTTTTTGGCGGCCACCGCTTCTAAAAAAGCATTCCCGAATCCTTCCCAGACAGGAAGATATGTCACGATATCGGAATTAACCAGAACGTCTCTATTGGTATAAAGTTTCTCTCCCGCAGTATTATGTCCTCTGACAGAAGACACTCTATGAGATATCAGGTGAAGAGAGACATTCATTTTTTCCGCCAGAAATTTAATATCATCGACATAACCGCCGTCCAGCTCATCACCCTGATAGAGTGATATTATAAATTGAACTTTGTCAGCCAATTCCGGATACATCCTGTTAAAACCGGCAACGAGAACAATGGAGTCTTCAATCCTTTTACGGGGTACAATCCGGGTAGGTTGAACAAAGAGTATATCATCCTCTGAGAATCCCAGTTCTTTTCGGAAATCACTATTGTATTCATCGGATACTGGTGCTTTGGAAAAATCTTCACAATTGGGGACGACCAGGGGATTTACCCTTTTTATCGATTTGAGTATGTGCCCTGCATAAGAGGAAATGACAACGTGTTCCAGCCCGGGATCGTGGGAAGGCATCATCTCTTTCAAAAGATCTTCTATGCGATTCTGACTGAATCGGCTTCTCTCCCACCAAAAATCGTGATGATGGAAAATAGTAGCTACTTTTCTCGAAGTAGCCAGCTTGTGAACCGCTATTCCTGTCAGAAGAGCCATTGGCATAGCATTGGTATTCTGAGCGATCAGCACATCGATATTTTGTTCCTGAATATACTCATAGAGGTCGTTAGCCAGTTCTTCCCCTTCGATCAGCATCTCTTCAGTAACGCGGTCTATATCTTTTTGCGACACATGGGTTTGTTTTCCCGAGAGGTAGGGAAATACGATCTGTTCATAATATTTCTGCTGCTTAGAATCAAATCCTAATTTTATATTTTCATATTGATTCTCATCGGGCACATTTTTAACTTTTGCGCCATATTTACCGGCAATTGTGAAAATTTCATGATTTTTATTCTGTAGAACTTCAATCCACTTGTCCACTTCCAGTGAAACGCCGTCAATATCGGCAAGCTTCCCGCTTATAAAAGCTATTCTGTATGTATTATTCATATATTTTACTCACTATTTTATACCAATGGAATCCATATGGCACCAATTCAATATTTTCGCTGACGAATTCATTAGAAATTAAATCAATTAATGTATATCCCCAAAGGGGATTTATGACAATTTCTTTTTTTCCTGAAAAATTAAATATTCCCAGTATTTCAGATTCATTATCAACAGATCGTCTTCGAAGTGAAAAAACAGAATCACTGATTTCAAGAATATCCTGTCCCGCTCCGGGGTGAAATGCCTTATCTCCGGTTCGAATCTCTATGAGTTTCATCAATTCCTCAAAGATCCTGTATCTTCTACTCGAAGGATCTGATAACTCCCCCATTATTGTTTCACTATCCAGCTTTTCCCTATTGATGCTCCTATACCTCCCTGTTTTTTTGACACCTTCATAATCATTAACAGATCCAAGAAGACTGTGAATGTATATAGCCGGAGAACCGGACAAGCTCATCTGCAGAGCATGTAACAGGATAAATTTTCTGATATTTAATTCTTCAGGTTCATTTTCACCAGATACGGCGTTAAAAAGGCTGATATTCAACTCATAAGGGCTCATCGATCGATCTGCATTCATTTTATAGGAAACTAGTCCGCCCAATTTTTTGACTCGTTCCGCCATGATTAATATTTCATCTTCGGGAATGATTCCTCTAACGGGATTGAGGCCGATTCCATCATGAGATGCAATAAAATTAAAATACCCTGTTTCTGGACTGGGATTTTTCAGTTGTTTTGCCCAATTTGTCAGATATGTACACTTTTCAGTCATAATAGCATTGAGCAGGAGAGGAGGCAAAGGAAACTGATACACCATGGCGGCTTCGTTATAGCCATTTCCAAAATAACTGATATTGTCTTTATGGGGGACATTCGTTTCTGTAATAAGGACAAAATCCTTTTTGACCAGTTCAACAAGCTCTCTATACAACTGAATGATCCTGTGAGTTTGAGGAAGATGTATACAGGATGTACCGATCTCCTTCCATAAAAAACCGATGGCATCAAGCCTGAGATATTGAGCTCCCTTTTCACAGTAGAAGAGTATCAGTTCCAGGATTTTTAGAAAAACATCGGGATTTTTAAAATTCAAATCGACCTGATCTTCGGAAAATGTCGTCCAGATTTTACGAGTTCCCTGAGATGTTTTAAATTCCGTGAGCAGAGGTAAGGCTCGAGGTCTTACAACTTCACTGAGATCAGACTCTGATTCAACATGAATAAAATAATTACTGTAATCACTATCTCCCTTAAGATAAGCTGTAAACCATTCACTTTGAGAAGAAATGTGATTCACAACACCATCAAACATCAGGTTGTAATTTTCAGAGAGTTTTTGAATGTCCTCCCATTCTCCCAGATCAGAACTCACATTGAAATAATCAATTACTGAAAATCCATCGTCTGATGAGTAGGGGTAAAATGGAAGAATATGAATGTTCTGAATTCTATTATCAATTTTGCTGTTCAGAAAATGATTAAGAGATTCAAGCGGTTTCTTTCCAGAAGAGAGAATACTGTCGCCATAGGTGATTAAAAATACATCTTTTTCTGAAATTTCTTTTTTCTCCGAGGAGAAAACATTTCTTTCACTATAATTTTTGAGCAGCGTTTCAATCCTAAGATGTAATTCATTCTGATTATGTTCCGGGTAGAGGTATTCCAATGCATCCAGAACAGCTTCATTTAACATGTGAGATTCCTTATTTCTGTAAAGTTTATAAATGAGGTGGCAGAGAGCCACCCCTTTAAAGATCAGCCTTTAACACCACCAGAGGATAAACCGCCGACGAGGTTTTTCTGAATAGTCATAAACAGAGCGATTACTGGCATCGCCGTCAGCATTGATGCAGCCATGATACGATCCCAAATGGCATTTTTTGAAACAAATAATGAGCGCAGTCCCATGGGTAGAGTATAAATATCCGTATATCCTTTTAAAAATATAGAAGCGTATAAATATTCATTCCAGGCTATCATAAAAGAGTAAATAAACACTGTTACAATAGAAGAGATCGATAGTGGAATGATAATCCTGACAATTGTTCCCAATCTAGACGAGCCTTCAATCATCGCCGCTTCTTCAATCGAATATGGGATGGTTCTGAAAAAATTACCCAGCATATAAAGAGAAACAGGAAGAGTCTGAACCAGATAGATAACAAGCAGGGCAATAAAAGTACCGGTTTGAGAGCTCAAAAGTCCCAGGTTGGACGCCATCTTGTAAAGAGGGATCAACAGAAGGATTCCACCAAACATGTATACGAACAGTACTCCTCTCTGTATTGTCGATTGTCCACTGTATTTCAATCTGCTAAAGGAATAGGCACCGAATATGGATAAACATAATGAAAGGAAAGCCGCCGTGAGAGATAAAACGAGCGAATTCCCGAAATACTTTAGAAAGGGAAATACATTTCCCGAATCTTTGTATTTATCAATAATAGCTTTTCTCTGATCTTTCGTTAAATCAGGAGTATTATCCAGTAGATCCTTAATGGAATCGGGTATATTTTTTTCAGCCTGCCCGATGTTGAGAAGTTCTTTATAGGCTTCTATATTAATCTGAGTCGGAATTAAAGAGGGATTCCCCCAGTCCCATTGGTATTTCAGTGACATGGAAACCATCTGTATAAAGGGGAAAATAGCAAAAAGTACGATAAAAAATACCAATGCGTAAAAGCCGATCTTCCTGGATATGTTTTTAGACTTTACCATTTGAGCACCTTTTTGACATAATAGATAATAAATCCGATGAGCAGAACGAACTGAATAACAGCCAGTGACGATCCCTGCCCCATCTCCATAGATCCTGTAAATGCTTTAAAATATGTATAGACTGATAGTACTTCCACATTATCAGCGAGAAGAAATATGTCTTCAAACTTATTGAAGTTCCAGATAACTCTCAATAAAACGATAGATCCCACGACGAAATAGACTTCTGGTAAAGTTATAAACCGGAATTTAGACCAACCTCCGCAACCATCGATATCTGCTGCTTCGTAGAGGTTTTTATCTATGGCTTGAAGACGGGAGAGTATCATCAGATAGGTGAAGGGAAAATTCCTCCAGATGCTGAAGATAATAGTCACCCATATGGCAGCCGAAGGCGTACCGATCAGATTGAATCTCTCCGTAAAAATTCCGAGTTTCTCAACTGTTAGATCCATAAAAAGCCCGTTTACAGGATCGAATATGAATTTCCATGCAAATACAACCGATATGACCGGTGCGACATAAGGCAGCAGAAGCAGAGAGCGTACAAGCCCCCTCAAGGGGAACTCCTTGTTCATCACAAGAGCTACAATAAGTCCGAATACAGTTGTTCCGACGGTAGTGAACACCACGTATATCAAGGTGGTCCAGACAGCTTTCCAGAATTCCGGGTCAAAAAGAACATTTTCATAATTTCTAAGACCGATGAAAGTATTGTTCCCGCTTAGACTAGTATCGAAAAAACTGAGATATATATTGTATATTATTGGATAGAGTACCAGAAGTCCGATTATGGTGGCTGCAGGTAATATTAGTCCCCACCCGAGGATGGATTCTCTCTGAGCTCTATCCAGTTGTTTCCTAGTATTATTCATTGACATCTCCGATGAAAAACCCCGCTCTTGCGGGGTTTTAAGATATAGTTTTATTTGAGGAGTTTTTCCATTTCCTCTTCCGCCATTGCCATAGCGGCATCTACATCTTCGCCTTCCTGAGTGATACTATACAACATTTTAGGTATAATCTGCTGAGCCGTAACTGTGCTGGCAGCTTCAATAACCTGTCCTTCGACAATTCCAAAAGATTCGATATTGTTCAGACCATCAATGATTTCAGCCATTTTCTCCGGTCCATAATTCTTGAAGATACCCTTGGGATCATTCTGAAATCTGGCATTTTCGGCAATTCCCCTGATCATAGGATTCATTCCGCCGGGAGCCATGTGAAGCCATGTTATATAAGCGTTCTGAGTATAGAGATAAGCAACGAATTTTGAAGCGGCTTCAGTAATCCTTTTATCTTCCTGATTCAGGAATGTAAAGGAAACCACAGTTCCAAATCCCGCATCGCTATCGTTAGAAACAATAGGAGCCATTCTGGTATTTTTTACCAGATCCGGATCGAAAGAAGTTCCTTTAAGATTTTCAAAATTTTCACTGGTCAACGATCCCTGAGCTACTTCAGCAAGAGCTAAATCATCCATGATGTATGTAGAGTAGAAGAACATAGCCATTTTGCCCTGAAGATAATAGTCTCTCGCTCTCCAGGTCTGAGGACCCGGAGGATTATATTTTGCCAATTCCCCATAGAATTCAACAGCTTCCTTCATTTCGGGAGAATTAAAAATCAGATTTCCATCACTATCGAACAGCCCGGCATTGTTGGACATGGCAAATGGAGTGAAGCACTGCTCGGCATAGGACTCGGCTTTTGTGCCAACGAGGATACCGTACTGATTTTCATCTGGTTTATAAAAGTATTTTGCAGCTTTTGCGATAGCATCCCATGTTGTAGGTGGCTCAAGCCCTGCTTCTTCAAACCAGTCAGCTCTGTACCAGATACCCTGAATCCAACCATGATAGGGTACACCGTAATATGATCCCCCATCAGCTGATTCCAGCATTTTAAGGGGTCCTTCATAAAAATTGGATTTTCCAACTTGTTCAATAACATCCATTGTAGCATCGGTATCAATTATGCCCTCTACTCCAAATGAAACATGCATATCGGCAGAACCTTCTATCATAGCGGGAAGAGTTCCCGACATAGCTCCTGTCTGTACGTTGGAAACCATATCATTTTCATCTACCGGCACGAGATTGATCTTTACATTGGGATACAACGTAGTATAGGTATCAATCAGAACCTGTATTGTAGACTGTCTATCAGACTGAGTCTGGGTTGTCCAGAAATCGAATTCCACGACTTCCGACTCGGCAGCTTCCTGCTGTCCTTCTGCAAATACATAGGTCAGCGGCAACAGAGCAAATACTGACACCAGTAGAAAAATTACACTTTTTTTCATTAAATTCTCCTTAAGTTGTTTGAATCTAATATTACCGGCAGTATTGCGGAGTCAACAATCCCATTGTGGTACTGTTTCAGTACTGCACACTCCAGTCATTCTGGGATGAGATATTGGAAATACTGCTTGAGATCTGATTTTTTTGCTATTTTCAGCACTGTCATTCTGTCGTGTATTCCCAATTTTGAATATATTTTACTAACGTGATTTTTTACTGTCTGTTCTGCAATAAAAAGATGGAAGGCAATCTGAGTATTATCCTGTCCCTCCGACATGAGAAAGAGGATTTCCTGTTCCCGTTTACTCAGTTTTTCGATCTTCATGACTATTGCTTTATGATCTTCTTCAATAATAGCTTCAACGGACCTTCCACCTTTCAATATTCTATCCAGGATACCGGGAGACATCTGAATTGTCCCCGCCATGATGGCCCGGATAGAGTTCACAAGATCCTCCGGGGGCACATCTTTTAGCATATAACCACTGGCACCGAACTTCATGGCTTCATCGACGTATTCATCGTCATCATAGGTGGTAAGCATCATAATTTTGATATCATTATATCTTGAAAGGATCTCCTTTGCCGCAATCACACCATCCATTTCCGGCATCCTCACATCCATAAGAATTATATCCGGTTTTTCCAGTTCAATAGATTCCAGAGCTTCAAATCCATTATGAGCAATGCCTATGATATTGAGATCATCTGCAATGATAGACAGGACCGTTTTAAGGCTCTCAACAAATAAGACCTGATCATCTACAAGAAGCACTTTCATCTAATTATTTTCCTCCCATGGAATTTCAGCTCCCAACTCAAAGCCATCTACAACATTTTTAAAAGTTAACCTTCCATTTATATTTTCGAGTCTTTCCCTCATGCCCGCCAAACCTATACCTTCTACGACATCCGCTGAGCCACTGCCGTTATCATGAATGGACAATCGCACGATATTGGAATCATACCAGAATATTATGATTATTTGAGTAGCCATTCCATGACGAAAAGCATTAGTCATCCCCTCTTGAATCATTCTGAATATAATAGAATCTGTTATTTCATCCATTTTTATGGGAAGATTTCCATATTCCACTTTTATCATTATCCCCGTAGCATCACGAAATGCCCGAATCAATTCGTCAATGGCATATATACCATGAAGCTTCTCGGTTTTATCATCTCTTAAATGCCTCAAGGCTGTACGAGTCTCTTCCAATCCACTTATGGCTTGTTTTTTTGCATCTGAAATGACTTTTTTTTGTTTTTGCGGATCCTGGTCGACAAGTAAAAATGCTGCTTCAAGCAACATGATAATATTGGTTAATGAATACCCGACGGCATCATGTATTTCTCGGGATAATCTCTTTCGTTCTGTGATTATTGTCTCTAGCTCCTGCTCTTTGACATATTTCTGAAAACCGATATTGGCATCTGTTAATTGGGAAATAGCGGAATCCAAACGCTCGATCTTTATTGACTTTCTTTTTCTGTCGGCGATGTTGATAGAGAGATATAGAATTAAAAGTGAAAAAACCGTGCAGTATAAAAAAGAAAAAAGCAGGTCATGGTTTGACACGGAATTGATTTGATATCCCCATGCAGATAAATTTCTCTGAAAGAGCAGAAACATTAGATTTTCAATAGAAAGGACAATCTTATTTATCGGAGAATCTAAAAGGATCCCTGTTTCAATAATGAGAGATGTGAACAAAATCAACTCAATCCCAATGTAATCACCCAGCGGATACCCTATAAAATGAAGGATCAAAAATTTAATTAATATAAAAGTCAAACAGGGAACAGTATCTCTGTAGTGATATATGACAAAAGAAAGGATCATAGAAATGAGAACTAGAACTGAAAAGTGGGAGAAAAATAATTTATCCACAGGGATGTCCCAACTTCTCAGCTTAAACAGTAAAGGTGCAAAGATATGACTGATAACAGAAAAGAGTAATATCAATCTTCTTGATTTTTTTGTTTCATCGGACAGCAGGGATGTACTCATTTGATTATCATTATACAGAAACTCCGCCGAGATGTCACAATTTATTCTGGGATCTGAAAAACTCCATCGAGAATATGTCTCGGCTTATAAGCGTAGCGCTTCATCTCTTCCAGTGTTGTGACTCCGCTCAAAACTAGAACAGTTTCTATTTCCGCTTCTATTCCTGCAACCATATCCGTATCCATCCGGTCGCCGATGATCACAGTATCTTCTCTCTTTGCTCCCAGTTTTTTAAGAGCATGCCTCATCATGAGAGGATTGGGCTTACCTATAAAATAAGCCTTGGATCCAGTGGCTTTCTCTATGGGAGAGATCAAAGCACCTGTAGCAGGAGCAATTCCCCCTTCGATGGGTCCGGTTAGATCGGGATTTGTTCCGATGAGCTTTGCCCCTTTAATCACAAGGTTTACGGCATGCGTTACCGTTTCAAGAGTATAACTGCTCGATTCTCCCACGATGACATAATCAGGAGAAATATTGTTCATCGTAAGACCCGCATCGTATACGGCATTGATAAGTCCCGCTTCACCGATTACATAAGCACTACCTTCAGGACTGTGAGATTTTAAAAAACTTCCTGTTGCCAGAGCACTGGTGTAAAAATGGTCCTCCGGGACTTCGAGACCCAGCCTTTTGAGTTTTTGGTGTAACTCCCTGGGAGACCGCTCTGAAGAATTGGTGAGAAACAAAAATTTCTTTTGCTCTTTTTGTAACCACTCTACAAATTCAGGAACACCTTTCAGTAACTTGTTACCATGGTATATAACACCATCCATATCGCAAATAAAAGCTTCTTTTGATCGTATTTTATCTATATTCATTGTGGCTCCATTGTTCAGGCTCTATGTTAAAATAGTGTTAGTTTTCTGTTAATTTTATAGATCAATTCTTCTAAAAGCTTCCAGAGCGGCCAGAATTTCCCTTTTTTCCCCTTCTGACGCTGCATTTTCCGATTCCTCTACATAATCACCAATCCCCTCTTTTACTTCCCCCTCATACAAAACCACATTGTTGAGGATTGAGGCGGCTTTAACACCTCTCAGCGATGCCAGAGTATAGAGAGTCGCCGTTTCCATATCAGAAGCGAGAACATTGTTCTTTTGAGCCTTTGCCATCCTCTCAGATTCATCATCGATGTAAAAAGAATCATGGCTTCTGGTTATTCCCAGATGGAAAGGAAATTGAAGCTCTTTACAGCTCTCGACCAGTGCTGATAATAATGTAAAATCGGCAACCGCCGGATATTCCTTTTCCACATACATGCCCGATGCACCGTCTTCCCGAACAGCCCCGGTGGCAATTACCAGATCTCCAATGGATATATCGGGTTGTGAAGCCCCGCCACTGCCTATGCGGATAAAATACTCGGCACCACAGGTGATCAATTCCTCCAGAGCAATAACCATGGAAGGACCACCGATGCCAGTAGAGAGTACCGTCACCGGAATCCCTTTATATAATCCCTTTCCGGACCTGAATTCCCTGTTGAAGGCAATCTCTTCCCAATCATCAAGGTATGGGGCAATTCTTAGGACTCTCTCGGGATCGCCGGGGAGTAAAACACAGGGAGAGACATCTTTCTCAGAGCATAAGATATGGGGTTGTTTCATAAAATTCCTGCCTCAAAAACAGATTCAAAATCTGTAGGGTGTATATACAAATCTCTTCTGAGATCATTTATTGTAGTTTTATTTTTCAAAATAAGGGCTGCAGAAGATCCGTGAACTTCGGCGTTTTCGCCGACGAACCAGATCCCGCGGATAACCTCATCAGCATCAACAATAATCTTTACAAAACCAGCATGACTCTGTTTATACATAGCCCGCCAACTCTCGTTCAATTGAAACTTTTTCACTTTATATTTTGAGGAAATATCTTTTTCCTGAAGTCCGCCACCGCTGATCTGGGGGATCGAAAAAACTGCTCTCGGCAATATCGAATAATCGAGATTGATTTGTTCTCCTGAGAGCAGATAATCTCCCAGTTGTATAGCCTGTTGGACTGCGGCTCCGGCCATCCCCAAGATTCCGTTAATATCACCTACGGCGAAGATTCCCTGAAGTGAGGTTTCAAAATTGTCATCTACAATTATGGAGTCATTTTCAATTTTAACTCCCAGTTCTTTCAAACCACGGGGTAGAGAATTCTTACGCAGACCTGTAACAAGCACCAAATCACAACTGATATCACCTTTATTTGTTACCACTGTGATTTCAGATGCTAAGTCGCGAAGAGACTGAACTTCCGTAGAACAGAGAATATCGACATTTCTATTCTGTAGTTCTCTTATAACCGGTCCTACAAGATCGCGGTCATAACCGGGAAGGATCTGCGATAATAGTTCAACAACTGTAACTTTTGTTCCCATTTGAGAAAAGAGAGAGGCAAACTCTATACCCTCGACATCTCCCCCGACAATCAAAATATTATCCGGTACTTTTTTTAGAGTCAGAGCTTCTTTATGACTGATAATTTTTTCACTGAACTTTGAGCCT
The DNA here is from genome assembly GCA_016744925.1 of Spirochaetaceae bacterium. Lineage (GTDB taxonomy): Bacteria > Spirochaetota > Spirochaetia > DSM-2461 > DSM-2461 > Spirochaeta_F. The sequence goes on along the minus strand of JADGDJ010000016.1, from coordinate 12,091 downwards.
TTCAGACAAGATGGTTCTGAACCTGTTGCCACGATGATTTTTTTAGCATGAAGAATCCGATCATTAATTTTATACGAATTCCGATCGGTGAAGATTCCCTCTGAATGATATACAGAGACACCAGCTTCCTTTAATTGCCTCTGCAGCTTTTTCGAAACCTCATGAATATGATCACTTATAAGATCTAAAGAAGTGTGTGATCGAATTCCATCGAGCTTTAACTTTGCCGGAAGGCAACCGGTGGCAAAACCAGTTCCTCCCCAAAGAGAATTCTCCACAATAGCTGTGGATAAGCCCCCCCGTGCACAGCTTAAAGCCGAATAATATCCAGCCGGTCCCGATCCTAAAACCAGGACTTCATAGCTAGTGCTCATATAGTCTCCAGTGCCAACTCTATCATCTGATTGAAAGTTTCCTGTCTCTCCTGGGTCGAACAACTCTCTCCTGTGAGAATGTGATCGCTCACTGTGAGAAGAGCTAGAGCCTGAGCATGATATTTAGCAGCCAGAGTATAGAGAGCTGCCGCTTCCATCTCCACTGTGAGGATTCCGTAATCAGCCCAAATTTTCCACCAGTCCTGTGTATCTCCATAAAAAGTATCCGATGTTAGAATCGGTCCCGCTTTAACTGGCATTTTCTTTTCACAGGCAATATTCCAGGCTTTGTGCAAAAGTTCAAAGTCAGCCGTTGCGGCATAATCGAGACCGCCGAATCTGATTTTGTTGATAGATGAATCAGTCGATGCGCTGACTGCAAGAACCACATCCCGGATTTTGACATCTTCATGTACGGCACCGCAAGTCCCGATCCTTATCAGTTTTTTTGCTCCGTATTCCATGAGCAGTTCATTTACATAAATTGAAATAGAGGGAATTCCCATTCCGGTCCCCTGTACAGAAACCCTTTTTCCTTTGTAAATACCTGTATACCCGAGCATCCCCCGGACCTGATTGTAACAGACTGGATTTTCAAAGAATGTTTCTGCTATATATTTTGCTCTCAACGGATCGCCGGGAAGCAGAACTGATTCTGCTATATCGCCCTTTTTAGCTTCCAGATGTGGTGTTCCCATATTATCTCCTTTGTTTTCAGGGCAGTTGTTTTAGTACTATTTGTCAGTACAACTCCTGACAAATGGCTAGATTTCTTAAAAAACCAGCTTAGTGGTGCCCTTACCTTTATTTAGAATGGCAGAAGCTCTCGCCTTTGCTTCTTTTTTTACCTCTTCAACATCCAGTTTCAAACGGCCATCTTGTTTTACAAACGTACCGCCAATCATCGAATGAACGATGTTTTCAGCACTGGCGCTGTATATAATCGATGCTAGAGGATTATAGACCGGAATTGTGCTAATTTCGTCGAGATTCCAAAACAGAAGATCGGCATTGTAGCCCTCCTTTAATTTCCCCGAATTAAAACTAAGGGCATCGTGACCTCTCATCAACATTTTCCAGCCCTCTTCCAAAGTGAACTTTTCTGCATCACCGAGATTAAATTTTCCAATAAGTAAAAAAAGCCTCAATTGCTCCAGAGGATCGAGGCTATTGGCACTAGCGGCACCATCGGTACCGATACAGAGAGGAAGATCTTTATAATTTGTCCAGAGCCGTCCCATACCGGCACTGAGTTTCATATATGTTTTCGGGCAGGCAGCAAACCATGTATTATCGGTGATCAATTTTTTTTCATCATCGAGAATCCACAAACCATGACCGACGATGAGGGACTGATCCATCACACCGGTTTCAACCAGTACTTCAAAGGGCGTTTTCCCATAAGTTTCACGGCTTTTTTCTATTTGCTCCTCCGCATCAGACACATGGAGATGAATCCCCTTGTTCATTTTACAGGCAAGTTCAGCTGTTTTTGTCAAATCTTCCGGTGTACATGTATAGGGAGAATGAGGACCAAAATGGAATTGTAAAAGGTCCTGATTATCTTCATATTTTCTCATTAAAGAAGCGGACTCATGGAGTTGATCATCAAAACCACCGGCCATTCCGAAGAGAGTCGGAGCGATATCCCCGCGAATGCCAGTTTCCAAAACAGCCTGACAGATTTTATCAGCCTGAAAATAATGGTCGGCAAATGAAGTTACCCCCTTATGAAGCATTTCGGCAATGGCAAGCTTAGATCCCGCATGGACATCATTTTCATCCATTTTGCTTTCATAAGGCCAGATCTCTTTATTAAACCAGGCAAACTCATCTACGTCTTCAGCAATCCCCTTAAAAATATTCATAGGAGAATGAGTGTGCAGATTAACGAGTCCCGGGGTCAAAAAAAGATTGGAGCAGTCTAAGACTCGCAGATCCTCTGTTTCTTCAATTGCCTTGGAACTGATCTTTTCTATAATGCCTTGAGAAATGAGAATATTGCTGTTTTGAATGATTTGAGCCTCTTCATCAATTAAAGAGGCATTTTTTAAAAGCATTTTATCCATAACTGATCATCAGATTTTTAAAAAGCTTTACAAAGCGATCATTATCCAATTCAAGAGCCACATCTACATTGGGTTCTTTACCTGAAACACCCAGCATGTCTACGACCGTTTTTCCCAAAGTGAACTCACCTTCTGTCTCAACATCCACAAAAAGGTGTTTGGTCTTGACCAAGGTCGGATCAATGGCTACGGCAACTGTAAAAGGGTCGTGCATCGCCACGCCATTAAAACCAAAACTTTTGTAGAATCCCAGATACCAGCGGAGCATCAGAGCAGATTTTTGGGAAACAATATTTCCAAAACCTGAAAGAGTATTTATATCATCTTCATAAATTAAAGCTTTATTGGTTACATCGAGACCGCACATAGTTATGGGGATTCCCGATGCAAATACAGCCGATGCGGAATGAGCGTCGGCAAAGATGTTAAATTCTGCTGCAGGTGTTCTGTTCCCACTACCCGCGGCTCCACCCATTATCCAGATCCGCTTTATTTTATTTCTTATGGAGGGGTAAATCAAAAGAGTTTCTGCAATATTTGTCAGTGGTCCCGTTGCGATTATTTCCAGTTCACCACTGCAATCCTCTGCTTTTGCAAAAATCATTTCATGAGGTGCCCGATCACTGATTTTACCTATGGACTCTGGAAGCCTGACATCACCTATGCCATTTTTGCCGTGTACAGACTCTGCAGTTTTTCTCTTTGTGCAGAAAGGGTCGGTAGCACCTTTACAGACCTCTATGGTGCACCCGGCAAGTTCCACAAGCTGCAGTGCATTGGCAGCCGTATGCTCAACGGGAACATTTCCCGCAGCTGTACTGATCCCGACAACTCTTAACTGATCGGAAGCCAATGCCATAAAAATGGCCAGAGCATCGTCAATTCCCGGATCACAGTCAATTACAACCGGTCTGCCTTTGTCATTTTTTATCATGGGAGTTTCTCCAGATGTGCTGCTAATAAATCGACAAAACCCTCTCGGTCGATATCATAGAGCAAAGTGATATTCTTTTCTTTTTTCAATACTTCGTAAACATCTACTACCGTATTCCCCAGAGTCAGTTTTCCTTTTGTCTCTATATCAGCATGGCACAATTTGGAAGTAAACAGTTCCGGTTCTATCAGCCAGGCCACAGCACAGGGATCGTGAAGAGGACTTCCACCAAAATCAAAATTATCATCATGGAATTTGGCAAAGAAATCCAACAACTCAGCGACCATAATTCCCGCTTTAGTGCCGGAACTTCTGAAACGCTCTCGATCGACATCCTTGATTAAGGCCTTGTGAGTCACATCGAGACCACTCATGATGATTGGAATTCCCGACTCAAATACGATCTTTGCCGCCTCGGGGTCCACCAGAATATTGAACTCCGCCGCTGGTGTCCAGTTACCTCCCCAGCAGGCACCCCCCATTAGGGAGATCTGTTGTATATTCTCTTTCAACTGTGGGTAACTGGTCAGAAACAGAGCCACATTGGTCAATGCCCCGGTTGGAACTATGGTGATTTTTTCAGAACTATTTCTAACCGTCTCCGCCATTAATTCCACAGCATGTAAGTCGGACTTTTCATAGGACGGTTCGGGAAGAACAGGTCCGTCAAGACCTGTCTCTCCGTGAACTTCCGAAGCGGTAATCAGTTCGCGGAACAAAGGCTTTGCACAGCCCATAGCAACAGGAATTTCTGATCCGAGGAAAGTCATTATTTTCAAGGCGTTTAAAGTCGTTTTTTCAACTGTCTGATTGCCGGCTATGGTCGTAATGGCTCTTATATCCAGCTTTTCACTAGCATGAGCCAGAATCAGCGCGATGGCATCATCATGGCCTGGATCGCAGTCCATAATTATAGGTATTTTCATAATTGTGCATCTCTCTCTTTCTGTGCCTGAATTCTTTTAATCTGTCTAGTTTTACTGGCAGCATAGATAACAAGACCTATAACAGTTGCCAAATAGGGAATCATCTGGACAAATTCCGCGGGAATCCTCAAAGACTGCAGGGAATTGGATAGAGCATCGAAAAAACCAAAGAGAAGTGAAGTGGCCATGGCTCCCTGAGGAGTGGCTCCCCCCATAGCTTCTGCGGCTAGTGCGATAAACCCTCTACCGGCGGTCATATTTTTACTGAACCACGAGACATAACCCATGGACATATAAGCACCGCCGAAACCGGCCAATGCACCGCTGAGAGTGAGTGCTATATACTGAACCTTCTTCACACTGATCCCTACAGAATCAGCCGCATGGGGATTCTCTCCCACGGCTCTGATACGCAGCCCCAAAGGAGTCTTGTAGATAAATATGTACATAAGATATACGGAAAGAAAAGCACCGTAAGTGAGAATATTATGTCCCGATAAAATGGATCCCAAAACGGGGATTTTATTAATCAGAGGAATGGTTACCTTAGGGAGAACCAGACTGGGAAGAGATGAGGAAATCCCCTTGTCTCCTCCGACCACAAAGAGAACAAAAACAGTTCCGCCCATGGCTATGAGGTTGATGGCAATTGCCGCAAGAATTACATCGGTTTTCAGATTCAGAGCAAAATAAGCCAGAAGCATACCGACAAGTGCACCCATAATAACTGCGGCGAGAAGCCCCAATCCTGCACTCTGAGCTAAAGCACTGACAATGACACCGGTCAATGCGGCGATGAGCATCATTCCCTCTAGAGCGATATTGATCACCCCGGCTTTGTCGGAAATCAAGGCTCCCATGGCAGCAAACAAAATAGGTGTTGTCACCCGTAAGACCGCGTAACCGAAATCGACTGAAAAAATTATATTAAAAAAGTTTGACATCAGGTACTCCTGTTCCGTGCTTCTTTGAAGACGAGTTTATGCCTGTAATGAGCCAGAAAACTCTCGGCGGCTATAAGCACAATCATGACTCCCTGAATAATGTAGACCACTTCGCTCTGCACATCGGAAGTTCTGGACATGAGATCCGCACCAATTCTCAAATAGGCAAGAAAAAAAGCTCCCACAGGTATAAGTGCCGGATTATTTCTGGCAAGTATGGCAACAATGATTCCATCCCACCCGTATCCCGGTAGAGTCTGCCATGAGAAACGTCTGTACATACCGAGAACTTCGATAGAACCACCGACACCGGCGATAAATCCACCGAGTAATTGAGCCAGAACAATGACCGATGCCGTTTTAATCCCCGAATAGCGGGCAAAACTGCTATTGAGACCGGTCAAACGGATTCGATATCCCCAGCGGGTTCGATACATCAAATAATATACGAGAACAACCATAAGAACCGCAATGAGTATCCCGAAATGTACTCTCGTACCGGGAATCATTTTTATCAGTTTTGAAGACTCTGCCAATTTATAGGAAACCATAGCACCGGCATTCACATCTCTGAGAAAATAATTAATGATATAGAGACCCAGAAAAAGGGCAACATAGTTGAGCATAAGTGAAGAAACCAGCTCAGAGGCATTCCATTTTACTTTTAAAATTGCAGGGATCCCGCAAAAAACAGCACCGACAACCCCACCCAATAAAATAGCAAAGGCAGGATGTATAACATTGGGAAGTGCCCATCGCACTGCGATATAAGTAGATGCTATCCCGCCGAGAAAAAATGCTCCTTCAGCTCCCAGATTGAACTGAGCTGCTGAAAACATGATACTCACGGCAAGCCCCGTAAAAAGAAGAGGTATCATCATCTCAAGGACATTACCGAAATGACGAACACTTTTCAGAGGTCCCAGAAGAAATGTACTCAATGCTTTTGCCGGTTCTTCGCTCACAAACAATATGGTAACAAGGGCAATGAGCAGAGCTATGGCAATTGCCAGTATGGTTCGACTCAACTCGAATAAACGTTTCTGCTTAAACATGAATAGCCCTCCCGATTTCTTCCGGACTTTGTCTATTAATTCCGAGCATGTACAATCCAAGCTCCTCTTCGTTCAATGATTTTGTATCTTTTATATAGGCGGTAATTTCCCCGCCATACATAACGATCAGGCTGTCTGAAAGTTCCATAACTTCATTCAAATCGGCTGAAACAAGCAACACGGCACTCCCCTGATCACGCAGTTCGACAAGCCTCTTCCTGATAAACTCCGTGGCACCCACATCGATACCCCTTGTCGGCTGATCGGCGATGATCAACTGTGGACTGGAAGAAAATTCTCTTGCGACAACAACTTTTTGAATGTTCCCTCCAGAGAGCATTTTGACCTCTTGCAGTGGAGAACCGCATTTAATCTTATACTCTTCTATCAGTTTAAGGGAGTTCTCCCTGATTACTTTCGGTTTTGTCAAAAATTTACCCGTGTACTCAGGTGAATCGTGTTTATCTGCTAGAAGATTTTGTTCAATATCGAGGGATTCCGCTACACCGTATGTCATACGATCTTCAGGAATATGACAAGTTCCGAGATTGCGTATTTCTTTAATTGATAGAGGTTTGATGTTGTTTCCGCAGATTCTAACGTCTCCAAAATGGATTTGTTTCAGACCTGTGATAATCTCAACAAGTTCACCCTGTCCATTACCCTCTACTCCGGCAACACCGAGTATCTCTCCTTTTCGAACAGAAAAAGAGATATCATTGACCGCTTGTTTTCCAAAATCATTTATCACAGTGAGTTTATCCACATCAAGAATGACATCTCCCGGATCGGCATCTTCTTTTTCGACCTTGAGAATAACATCCCGCCCGACCATCAGACGGGAAATATCTGCCTCCGAAACATCGGAGACATTAAAAACGCCCTGGCTTTTACCGTTTCTCATAATAGTGAGCCGGTCGCACAGTTCTTTGATTTCATGAAGTTTATGGGAAATAAAAATGATTGTATTTCCCTGATCTTTAAGCAGATGAAGCTCTTCGAACAACTCTTTGGTCTCCTGTGGAGTCAGCACGGCTGTTGGTTCATCGAGAATGAGAACTTCAGCTCCACGGTATAGAGCTTTAAGGATTTCCACTTTTTGCTTAATACCGACGGGTAGATCGCGTATTTTCGCAGTGGGATCCACGATAAGATTGTATTTTTCAGCTAATTCTTTTGTCTCTGCCACAGCTTTTTTCAAATTGACATAGAGACCTTTTTTAGGTTCAGAACCGAGAACCATATTTTCTGCAACGGTCAATGATGGAACGAGCATAAAATGCTGATGCACCATTCCGATACCGTGATCAATTGCGGCATTGGGTGAAGATATTTGGATTTGTTCACCATTGAGAATAATCTCACCCTCTTCGGGATGTTCCAACCCGAAGAGAATTTTCATCAATGTCGATTTTCCCGCCCCGTTTTCACCGACTAGAGCATGGATTTCCCCTTTTCTAATGGAAAAATCGACGCTCTCATTGGCGACGATCCCATTGGGGTATACTTTAGTGATTCCATTCATACTGAGTAATTCGCTCTGCATCAATAGTTCCCCTTTTATAATAAAAACAGCTGTCTCCAAATCAAATTTCCAAGATGAGGTGACAGCTGTTTTCTGTATTTTAATTTATGGTTTTACACTGTTTCTCACAGAGTTTAGATCTTCAGAACTCATACCGAAAGCACTGCTTACGACAATTTCTCCATTGATGATCATACTTTCAATCTTCTTCATTTCATTTCTAATCTCTTCGGGAACGATTTCCATATAGATATCATTCTCAGCAAAACCTACAGCTTCTTCCTGAAATCCGAGAACTTCAACTTCTCCCCAGGGTGCCTTACCGGCAATATGAAGATCAATAGCTCTCAAGATAGAATTATCAACTCTTTTGAGTACGGAAGTTGTAATCAACTTAGCCTTTTCCGGATCAGATGTTGTAAAAATTGCCGCCTGGTCAGAATCAACACCGATGGCATATCGACTAACATCTTTAGCAGCATCGAGCTGTCCCAATCCTGCCTGTCCGGCGACATTGTATCCAATGTCTGCGCCTAAGCTATACTGGGCAAGAGACATCTCTTTCCCTTTTGCCGAATCATCAAAAGATCCGATATAGGAAACAGCTACCTTAGTATCCGGTTCAACATATTGTGCACCTTCAATGTATCCGATTAGGAAGTCATTGATGACAGGAATATCCATTCCTCCGAGAAAACCGATTATGTTTTCATCATTAGATAATGGCATATCTGAAGAAGTAACGCTGGCAGCAAGGGCCCCTGCAACGAAGGAAGCGTCATTCTGCTTGTAGACAATAGAGTAAACATTGCCCATATCGGGAAGTGAATAATCAACTGATGTATCAAATATTATATATTTTTTATTGGGATATTCAGGAGCGTATTCCTGGAGCATTTCTGTCATCTGCCATGTTCCCATAACAACGATATCCCAATCCTCTTCTGACACATCGAGAAGTGTTGGCTCCCACTTAGTTTCGTCATAGCTCATTTCAATGGTTTTAACTTCTACTTTATCACCATATTTCTGCTCTATAAGATTCAGACCATTGTCTGCAGAATCAAAAAATGATTTATCCCCTAATGTTCCGTTTAAAATGAGAACCACTTTGAGAACTTCTTCCTCTGGTTTCATTGTTTCTTCAACTTTCTTTGAGCAAGAACCGAGAAACAAAACCAGGACCATCATTCCTAATATTACTTTTTTCATGAAAAACTCCTTTTGAATTCAATATTTGTAATAATTTTAAAGAATATTGCTATGATTGTGTAGAGTCAATTCATTTTTAAAATTGATCGACAAAATAGGCGATTACAACGACTATCAGGTCGAATATATGTGATATTTTTAAATTTCACACCTTAAAACGGCAACAAGAAAAATGGCATACTTTTTGCATGTTGATATCCAGAAATAAAAGGTCTAAGGAATTACTCATGAAAAAATTAACACTTTTCACTTTATTGATATTAACAACGGGATTTATAATAAGTGCTAATAATATAGAAGCCCTCTACGGCAAAAATGATATAAACCTCAATAATAATTATTCGAATCTCTATGGCAATAATTTTGGAAGCATGCTGGAATTTAACCAACGACAACCTGGTTATATGGATATCGATTATGCCAATAGGAAAATTGCTTCGATTAACAGTGAAAATGATTCTTTTTCAGGTGAGATTAAGAATCTCAGTTCAGAAATTGATAGTGATTTAGCCAAAGAATCAGAAATTTATCAACTTTTAAACAAAATGGATCTTCTCCTTATTGATCTCAAATCAACATCGGCAGAATTATATACTTTAAAATCAACTCTTACGGATAAAGAGATGCGTCAGACACTTCAGAACGGAATCGAACAAAACAGACAGCAAATATATGACCTGAACAATAGAAAATATTCTATGTATGCTTCACTGGAAGTATTAAAGAATAAAATTGAAACCTCAAAGCGTTATGTAACTGTGAGCAATCTCTTTATTCGAAGAAATATCAAGGAAATCAACTACCTTCAGGAGTGCATTGTCTATTCCAGTCAGGATTCATCATCTCTGGATTCTGCAATTGAAAAATCAGTTTCATATCAGAGTAAAGTCGATGATCTATTAAATGTCTCTTTTTAAATTTTTTATATATACACTTTAATTGAGAACTAAGAGCCGGGGTGTCCTTCCCCGGCTCTTTTTTATTAATTTGTCAAAGCCGCAATGGCAGCACCTATGAGAGGGGCATCTTCAACCTGAACAATATCAAAATATCGTTTATGGTGTCCCGAGAGAAAACCGTTCAAGTACGTTTCTACTCTGTACTGAAATTTGTGATAGGCATAAAACGTCGTACCGTCGACTGTGAGACATGTAGGTCTTACGGGACTTTTTCCTTTCCCTGACTTGAGAATAATCGCCGCCATATTAACGGCAATCAATTTGGCAGCTCTTTCGAGAAGCGAGTCTATAAGAAAATAGAGAAGTTCCCGGTTTTTTTCATCGTGTTTAAAGCAGATTTTACTGAGGATATTGTCTTTGCGGAAAGGATTCTGAATAAACTCATTCACCTGTCTGGTATTCAAGGATCCCGCCTCTATAAGCTCTTCATTGAAAGCTTTATTAAAAAGATCAGTCTTTTCCGCTTCAAAGAGCACTTCTGATACTAGAGAGCCGAAATAAGCCCCCGATGTCATTTTTTCAAGAAAATAAGTACCTGGTATAGATGTTTTCTTATCGAGAACCTTATCCATATCTCCTCTGTCTGCGACGGAAAAAGTTCCAGATTCAACATTGATAATCTGACTTTGGGAATTGTCGAGAGACATAGTTCCCAATTTTGTAATCAATTCATTAGATTCGGAATAACAGCTGTTAAGTCCCGTACCAAGAATGTACCCCAGGTAATCGTCATAATTTCTATCAGGGGATGCGGCTTTTCCAGTCAAAAGGGTTGCAACCGTATCATTGAGAATGACAATTTTGTGATCAACAGTACAGCCCCGGCTTTTTAATTTTGCACGGAGACATTCGCCGATGATCTTTCCTTCTACTTCAGGTGCCTGAACTTCTTTGGAAAAACGGATCAGTTTTCCATCTTTATTGGGAAGAATCTCTGTTGGATAGGAAAAACAAAAACCGATCTTCTCACTCTTGTCTGCGAGAGAACCGATCGCTTCGGCAATAGTTTCAAAAAATTCATCTGCTGTGAGAATGCCTTTCGTTCCGGGCATGGGATATTTTTTAAATTCATCAATTACAACTTTTCGATCATCATCAAATGAAAGGAGAGCCACACGAAAATTTGTCCCTCCCGCATCAAGTACGATAACTTTCTCATTTATAGGGATGTCATTGCTGCTCTCGATAAATGTAGGAATCATTTCCAGTGAACTTGGCTCACCCCTCAAGCCTTTATCCATCTCTTCTATAAAATGTTGATAAGCTTCTTCCATATCGACCTGTTCGTGGAACATATTCATTTTTCTAAGGAACTTTTTAACCTTAGTAAATTCTGTACTCATCTGCACCTCGTTTACTGTTTTATTGATTCAACATATAAATACAATTTTTCTATAAATATTTCAATGGATTGAAGTAATCAGGAAAAAGGTAAACAATATAAAATATGAAAATAACTGTCATATCTGTAGGAAAATTAAAAGAAAAATATCTTAAATCGGGTATTGAAGAATACAGCAAACGACTATCGAGATATTGCCAACTCTCCTTAATTGAAGTCGCCGATGAAAAATGCCCTGAAACACTCAGTGCTGCCGATAGGGAAATCATAAAGAACAAAGAAGGCGAAAAAATCCTCGCGAAATTAAAAGAGGGTTCCTATATCATCAGCCTTGAAATTGAGGGAAAACAATTCACGTCCGAAGAAATGGCAGAAAAGATTGAAAAAATCACCACATCGGGATTCAGCCATATAACCTTTCTCATTGGAGGTTCTCTAGGCCTAAGCGATAAATTGAAGAATATATCAAAACTCAGTCTTTCTTTTTCAAAGATGACGTTTCCCCATCAGCTAATGAAATTAATACTCGTTGAACAGATTTACAGGTCCTTTAGAATCATCAAAAACGAACCCTATCATAAATGAGGTCCGAAGCTTGCAGGACCGAACAATGAAACCATGCAAGCGAAGCGCGCCTCAAAAAACAAGGCTCAATTTTCCTTTGAGAGCCGTCTTTTTCGCGAAGCTTGCAGGACCGAACAAAGACTGCGAGCCGGCGAGTAATCAATATTGCGAACAATACACCGGAAAA
>JADGDJ010000015.1 GCA_016744925.1 Spirochaetaceae bacterium | reverse complement strand
ATCCTCTACATTGAGGATTGAAAAGAGTAACCACTACGCTTTTTTTCTGCCATCTTCAGAAAATGCATTTTTTAAACAGTTGAAAGCCGGCGCACTCAGCGCATCTGAATCGATGGATTGCTCAATCTCATTTCATACATTGGACTCGGATCCTTTGAGTTTTGAAATGGTTCCCCTTACAGGTGTCGATGGAATAGGCATTTATGCTTATAGAAAAGATCAGGGAACTCTGGCAAATCTAGCAGCTATTTCCGAGGCGGGTATACCGGTTATTCAGATTGAGAATGAAATCAAAAGAGACGAAACAACTTTTTTTATCGGTACGAATAATTTTGACTCAGGTAAGGCAATCGGCAGGCTGGCTCTTAAATCTGAGAAAGAAAATCTCAACGTTGTATTGGTATACAGCGATAAAAATCCCGGACTTAAAACTGAGGCGAATCTGATTGAATTGGGACTCATTTCGACACTTGGCGAGCGTCTTTCCAATCTTCAAAAAGAGGAAACCAACCTCAACCCCCTCGATGCGGAAAGGCTTATATTTAAACTTATTAGACAGGATCTGGCAATTGATGTCATCGTTCTTACGGATCCCAATGACACCCTTGTTACAGTACAGTCCATTGTTGATATGAACCTTGTAGGAGATATTCAGGTTATTGGATTCGGGGAAGATGAGAGAATTAAAGAGTTCATCAACAAAGGACTGGTTCTGGGAACAATCGTCAGAAATCCTTTTCGAATAGGATTCAGCGCCATTATGGCTTTGCAGGAAATCAGTACACACGGATATACTTCGGCTTACGTCGATACGGGAATCAGTATAATTACAGAAAATGAAAAGGGGGATGAATCAGGTGAGTAGTCTCCGTTTAAGTAATTCCCTGAGAGCAAAACTGCTCTATTATTTTATTTTCTCCATGTCATTTACAGTAATTTCCTTCGGTTTTATTCTCACCTTGTCTCTTTCTCTGCAGGAAATAGCCGACCAGCGATTTGAAGATGAGCAATTCCTCCACGTTCTTCAGGTTCAGCTCGATGAAATCCAGGAACCCATCGAGAGTTATCTCAGTGTTTTTTCCTCTTCTTCTCTGGCTCAACTTCTCTACGCTTCTGAAACTCTTAAAGACACTCTTCCCGTCAAACGACTTATCATCGATGATGAATCGGAATTGTTGAAAAGAGAGATCTATTTTCTCATAGACTCTTATCTCCTACAGGTGAATCAGGTAATTGAAATGAAGCGGGGACGAAATGTCCTGGGATATACTCAGGGATTTGAGGAACTCTCTATTCTCTACAATTATATAACCGATCGAATCAACGAGGTCAGCCTGAAGGGTTTTAGAAGTCAGCTTGGAGAGTACAGGAATTTTCTTGAATTATTCCGTAAGATTCAAATGTACAGTCTCATACTCATCGTGCTGATTATGGCATTTTCTTTCTCCGTTCTTTTGAAAAATGTGAACACCATCTCATTTCCCATCCATCAGCTTTCACTTATGGCTGGGAAAATTTCCAGTGGGGATTTCGTTATGGCAGATATTCAGTTTGATTCGGTCAATGAAATCAATCATGTGGCCTCGGCCTTTAATGATATGAAAAACAGTATAAGCCACTATATAAATGAATTGAAAAAACAGAAGGACATAGAACAGCAGATAATGACCGAGAGGGTTCGCAATCTCAAGATGGAACAACTTCTGAAACGTATGGAACTCTATACCATGCAGGCACAGATGAACCCCCATTTTCTCTTTAATACAATCAATACAGGTGTACAGCTCGCCATAGTGGAAGAAGCGGAAAAGACGGCGGACTTTATGGAAAACCTCGCGGCTTTATTCCGCTATAATATAAGGGAAAAGAAGTTCTTTGTTCCTTTACGGCATGAATACGAAGGGCTGATCTCCTATTTCAATATTCTTAAAATCCGCTTTCCCAATTCTCTCAATCTGCAATTGAATATCGATGAGGAACTACTCGATCATTTTAGTTGTCCAGCTATGTCACTGCAGCCTATAGTGGAAAACTCGGTTCTCCACGCCTTTAAAGATAAAGAGGGAATCGGTACGGTTACAGTCTCCATTGAATACAATTTTCCTATATTGAGAATTTCAGTTAAAGATGATGGAATAGGAATTCCTGAAAAAACAGTGAAAGCGTTGTTGACTCCCCATACTCATGACTATCAGTTAAGCTCAAAAGTTATGGGACTGGAAAATGTGATCCAGCGCTGTTATTTCTTCTATCCTGAAGAGGAAAATGTCGTGGAAATCCATAGCGTTAGCGGTAGAGGTACAGACATCATCATCAATATCAATACAGAGGTGGAACCATGTATACAGTTATGATCGTAGATGATGAAGAACCTGTTCTGGACAGCTTCAGTTTTATCTTTAAGAAGTATGTTAGTGATTTTACTCTCTGCGGCAAAGCCAGAACCGGCACAGAAGCGATAAGGGAGATAAAAGAGAAAAATCCCGATCTTGTATTTATGGATATACAAATGCCTGGAATGGACGGTATAGAGACAATCAAGCAGCTTCGTCCTCTATTTCCCCATATAATATTTATTCTGGCTACAGCTTATGAGCGCTTTGACATTGCACAGAAAGCCATCCATCTGGGAGTCTTCAGTTATCTGGTTAAACCCGTTTCGAGAAATAAGATTCTCGAAGAACTTGAAAAAGTGAAAAAGTTTCTCGATAAGAGAAAAGAGGAAAGTTTTAATATTCTCGAAGAGGAACAGTTTTTAGAAAAATCTAAAATTGAAAAGCAGAATAAAATACTCACCAGTTTTATTTGGAAAAACCCCGATGAAGAGAGCTGGTTTGAATTCTGTCGCATATCCACTATCAATTGCGAAAGAGCGGCTATTCATCTCGTGGGAGGAGTCCCATCGGTTTCAGAGGATATCCGGAGAGATATCTATGGAGAGATCGTTCATAAAATACAGTACAAATACAATTGTCTTTCCGTAGAACTTGGCGATAAGCTGCTGCTCTTTTTTCCAGAAGAGAGAGAGATGAAAGATCTTGAAAAGCAACTGAGGATAATAATAAACGGAGTGGATGGAGTTCATTTTATACTTGGTTCCGGAGGGATTCATCATTTTTCTGAAATAACACAATCATTTTCTGAAGCTTTCCGGCCTTTTTCCGATTCCGAGGAAGGGGAGAACAGAAGAAATGGTGAACAGCGAAAGATACTCTCTGTTTTCAAAGGGATGCTGGCTAATGAAAGAATTAAGGGTGAAGAGCTATTTAAGAATTTCTGGGTTGAGAAATTCAAACTGGACAACTTCAATGTCGCTAAAGGGAAAATGGTAGGTTTATTTACCCTTCTTCTACAGGATATGGATAATCACATTCTCATCAGGAGTAATTTTAATATTGATCCCGCAGAAGAGATTATGCCTCTGGGAACTATGGACGAGTGGGAGACTTGGGCGGCTTCGGCTATGACAAAGCTATTTAATCTGCTTGAGATGAAGAAGAGTCATAACTATCCCAAACCTTTGAAAAAAGCTCTTTCCTATATCGCTGAAAATTACAATCAACAGCTGCAACTGACTTCAGTCGCCGAAGAGTGTTCTGTCACAGGAAGTTATCTGAGCCGTTTGTTCTCTGAACATCTGGACACAAAATTCATCGATTACGTCAATAGATATAGAATCAATCAGGCTGTTCTTCTACTGAGAGATAACAATATCTCCATTAAAGAAGCTTCTTTTATGGTGGGATATCAGGATCCGAATTATTTCAGTCGGATTTTTCGCAAAATAATGGGGATTTCTCCCTCGGATCTGGAAAAAAGAGGTACTGTATAACGATGCAAAAAATTACTGTTATTTTTCTGTCCCTTGTTTTTCTGATCTCCTGTTCCGCAAAAGAGGAAACTGAAAAGGAAATTATCCGTATCGGATTTTCTGCAGCCTCTGAGACATTCCTCCTTGAGAGATGGGACCGGGACATTAAAATATTTATGCATACAGCCCGGGAGCTCGGTGCGGAAGTCATTTTTGCCAAATCACCGGGAAATGCTCTGGATCAGATTCCTCAGATTCAGTATCTGCTCAAGCAGGATATCGATGTGCTCGTTGTCATTCCTCAAGACAAAGTTCTCTTGGGGGGTGTTATTCAGAAAACCATCGACAGGGGAATTCCTGTACTCTCTTATGATAGACCGATTATGGATGTCCCCATAACGGGGTATGTTTCTTTTGATAATCACGAAGTGGGAAGGATGCTCTCAAGAGCACTCATTTCCCGTGTCCCTGTGGGGAATTACATCATAATCAATGGTTCGGTTCACGATAATAATAGTTTTCAGGTGAATAGCGGTGTCCATGATATCCTCGATCCGTTTATCGAAAATGGCGATGTAACACTGATTGATGAGATCTGGCTGGAACACTGGAGTTATGACGAAGCTCTTGTGGAGATCGGGGCTGTTCTCGATCGTACTGAAGATATTCAGGCTATATCCGCAGCTAATGATCTGATTGCTCAGGCGGCGATTCGACTCCTCTCGGAGAGACAGCTGGCGGGAAAAGTTGCTGTTGTCGGACAGGATGCCGATCTGGTCGCCTGCCAGAGTATCGTTGAGGGAACTCAACTGATGACTGTGTATAAACCGATACAATCACTGGCTGCAAGAGCTGCCCAGTTGGCTGTTTCTATGGCTACAGATCAAATGACTGAACCTGAAAAATATATCGATAACAATAGCACCAGGGAAATCCCGTTTTTTGTAGAGACTCCCATTCCTGTTTTTAAGGAAGATATGGACAGCACTGTCTTAAATGATGGATTTCATTCCAGAGAAGATGTCTATAGAAACGCTATAGGACAGAATTGACCACAATTTTGTCCTGTAAAGATCTCATAAAATTCCATCCATATCAAAATTGAACAGTTATTAGCATATAAATCCTATATGAAACCTCTCAATACAGAGAATACAATATCTCATAAACAAAACAAGGAGTTTATTCTCTGAAATTTGTAGAACAATAATTAAGAGAATGGGAATTGATTAGCCTAGAGGTGGATTTTTGGAAAACAATACAATATTACGAATGAAGTCGATCACGAAGTCATTCCCCGGCGTAAAAGCACTTGGTGATGTCGATATATCAGTTGAGAAAGGAGATATCCATTTTATAGTAGGTGAAAATGGAGCCGGAAAATCAACATTGATGAAAGTGTTAAGTGGAATATATCCCTATGGTTCTTACGATGGAGATATCATCTTTGATGGTAAAATAAAGCATTTTCATGGAATCAAAGATTCAGTGAGTAATGGTATCGTTATCATAAATCAGGAATTAGAACTTTTCCCCAATTTTACAGTTTATGAAAATATTTTTGTGGGACACGAACTCCGCAATAATTTATCAGTTATGAATTGGGATGAAACAAAAAAAGAAGCAAAAAAGTATCTGGATATGGTCGGTCTCGATGTTGATATTTATAGCTTAGTCGGTCTTCTTGGTGTTGGGAAACAGCAATTAATTGAAATTGCAAAAGCATTGAGTCAAAATGTTAAACTGTTGATCTTGGATGAGCCAACGGCCGCTTTAAATGAAGATGACAGTGAAAACTTGCTGAATCTACTTGTAGAGCTAAAAGGACAAGGCATTACTTCCATTATGATTTCTCATAAATTAAAGGAAGTAGAGGCTATTGCTGACTCTATAACTGTTATTCGCGACGGAAAGGCAGTTGCGACAATGACTAAAGACGAGATTAATGAGAGACAAATAATAAAAAATATGGTAGGGAGAGAAATTGAAGATATTTTCCCTAAAAGACCCCAATATATCCCTGGAGATGTTGTTTTAGAAACTGTTAATTTTAATGCCCTTGATCCTGTTACAAACCGGTATATCGTCAGTAATTCGAACATTACCGTTCGAAAAGGTGAAGTCGTAGGAATTGCCGGGTTGATGGGTGCAGGCAGGACAGAGCTCGCCCATAGTATTTTTGGAAATCCAAAGAAATATAAAATATCGGGAAGTACAATTGTATTTGGGAAAGCCGTTAAACTGACTTCACCTAAAAAAGCTATTAACAATGGTATTGCTTATGTCTCTGAAGATAGAAAAAAAGATGGATTAATCTTAGGAGAAACAATAGCAAAAAATATAACTGTTTCTGCTTTGAAGAAAATATCTAAAATGGGAGTCATCAACTTTTTTACACAAATCAAATCTGCTGAGAAGTATGTAAAAGATCTCAATGTTCGAACTCCATCAATAATTCAACAGGTTAAAAACCTCAGTGGTGGAAATCAGCAAAAAGTGCAGATAAGCAAATGGTTATTTGCAGAACCTAAAATTTTAATTTTAGATGAGCCGACACGGGGAATTGATGTTGGTGCAAAATACGAAATATACACAATTATTAATGATTTAATTTCGAAGGGTATGAGCATAATGATAATTTCTTCAGAATTACCTGAAATTTTAGGTATGTGTGACAGAGTTTATGTTATCGCTGAGGGTGTTCAAACTGCGGAATTTGACATTGCAGACGCAACACCTGAAAAAATCATGAAATGTGCAACAGTTTAGGAGAGGTTATGACTGAGGATAAAAATTTATTCAAGAAAATCGGTTGGTCTATTTACAAATATTTTCTTACATTAATTTCATTGTTTAGAACAAATATTCGAGATTATGGAATGTTTATTGCGTTGATAGTTATATTTATTGTGTTTGGTTATATGACTGATTGGATTTTCTTAGGTGCTTTTAACTTTACAAATTTATTAAATCAAAGTGCTTATGTCGCTGTTCTTGCAGTAGGTATGACACTAGTAATTGTTACAAGACAAATTGATTTATCTGTTGGATTTATAGGGGCATTCTTAGGGGCATATGTTGTTGTCGCTGTTGAGACCGGTGGTCAATCCGTATTAGTTGCATTACTAGGTGCGTTAGTACTGACTGTCATAGTCGGTATTGCAAAAGGATACTTTATCGCAAAAGTTAAAGTGCCTTCATTTGTTGTTACTCTAGCAGGAATGTTCATCTTCAAAGGTTTGTTGATGTTTAAAACCGGAAATAGAACAATTTCAACGACAAATGATTTCTTCATCCAAGTCGGGACAGGTTATTTACCTACGATTGAAATCGGTGAATATGATTTAGTCACTCTTATCATTGGAGGGTTCATCATTGTTTTTGCCATCATGTCGGAAATCCTAAAAATTAATAAAAACAGGAAACTCAATATTCCCTGTGAAAAAATAGAATTGATAATTACTAAATTGGTTATGATAACTGCTGTTACAGGATATTTAACTTACGTATTCAGTTCTAATAAAGGTATTTCCTACTTATTGTTGATCACTGTTGCTGTCGTCGTTATTTACCATTTTATGACAACACAAACTACTTTAGGGCGAAGAATTTATGCGGTTGGAGGTAATCCAGAGGCAGCAGAATTATCCGGTATCAATGTTGAGCTCATATTGATCATTGTATTTATTTCAATGGGTATGTTAGCCATGATCTCCGGTGTTATGTATGTTTCCAGATTAGAAAATGCTTCTCCGAAACATGGGCCATTCTGGGAATTATACGCTATCGCAGCTGCCTTTATCGGTGGGACCAGTGCTGCTGGTGGTGTCGGTAAAGTTGTAAACGCCGTTGTCGGTGCCATTGTAATTATGTCACTTAAAAACGGTATGGCTTTAGCAGGTATCGATGCAAACATCGAACCGATCATCTTGGGTGTCGTCTTATTACTTGCGGTAGTATTTGATCTCTATACACGAAATGTAAATCCTGTTGATTTAG
The DNA here is from genome assembly GCA_016744925.1 of Spirochaetaceae bacterium. Taxonomy (GTDB): domain Bacteria; phylum Spirochaetota; class Spirochaetia; order DSM-2461; family DSM-2461; genus Spirochaeta_F. Next base: position 30,502 of record JADGDJ010000015.1, on the reverse strand, counting down.
TCGGGATTCATTTTGCTAAAAAACAGTACAAAGAAGAGTTCGCAGTCGGTAAGAGCAATTTTGCAAAAGCAAAAACGGAACTTAAAATTGCTAAAAAAGAAGACCGTAAAGACTTAATCGATTTCGAATATAAGTACACAAACGCACAAGGTGCCTTTAATAAAATTAAAGACAAGATAAGAATGAGTGTAGAAGCTGATTTTATTAAAAAGAATATTTGAAAAAGGAATTAGAGTACAGTTTTCAGTAAGAATTCATGTACTTTAACAATAAAAAGAATAACATTTTGCAGAAAATTATCAATCTGCAATTGTATTGTTTCACGGAGGATTATAATGAAACGTTTTTTAGTTGCACTACTAGTTTTAACAGTCATTTCAGGGCTCTTTTTAGGTTGTGGTGAGAGAAAATCATCAAAAATTAAAATTGGTGTAGTATTGCCGGATGCATCAGAAGAAAGATGGGCAAACCAGGATGGTGCTTTCTTTAAAGAAGAATTAACAGTATTAGGTGAAGGTTACGAATTTGAGATTTTATTCTCAGAAGGTGATGAATCTAAAGAGAAACAGAATGTTGAGGCTTTAATCGCTAAAGGCGCTAAGATAATCATTATAACTTCTCAGGGTTCAGGAGCTTCTGCTGTGGCAGCTGCACATGCTGAAGATGTTATGATTATCGCTCATGACCGTATGGCTAAATCGTCTTCCGATGTTGCTGATTATTATACAACTTTCAATAGCTGGAATGTTGGAAAAGCAATGGGTAAACATTTAGTTGATGCTGCAAAAGCAGCTGGATCTACTTCTGCTAATCCTAGTGACCTGGCAATTTTTGCCGGTAGAGTTGCTGACTGGCCAAATGCAACCTACTTCTTCGGTGGTGCTTTTGAAGAATTACAGCCTAACCTGGATATGTTTAATATCGTAAATCAGGATGCTGCTTCATTTAAATCTTTGCCATTTATTACAGAAGCTACATTTGATGATGCTGCAAAAGACGCTCTACAAGCTGCTATGCAGCCTATCGATACAGACTGGAATCCTGAAACTGCTGGAATTAAAGCTGCTGGTGTAGTTGCTCAGATTTCAAAAACTTCAGACAACGTATTCGTATTAGCTCCAAATGATGACACTTCAGCTGCAATTCGTTTAGAATTCGCTAAAATGCAGACTCCATATAATGGATACTATACTACAGGTCAGGATGCTTCAAATGTTACTTTAGCCAGTTTAATGGGAGATATCCTTACTGGTAAAGGTACACAGACAATGACAGTATTTAAAGACGTTTCAAAATTAGTAAAAGATTCAGTTTCTATTGCTAAAAATGTTGTTGACGGTGTTGATGGATTGACTGGTTTAACTAGTGGACCTTCAATTGATGGAGCACAGACTGCTTATTCTCCAATTGATACTCTATTAGCTACAAACCCGCAGTTAACTTATGACACAATTTTTGCTACAGGTTACAAATCTGAAGCTCATGCGGATTTCGATAATATCGATTTCGCACCTTACAAATAAGAATAAGTTTAATAGTATTATCCTTAGATTCTAAGACCGGTGAGACTCACCGGTCTTTTTTTTACCTTTACAAAATAAGCAGAAGTGCAGAACAGGCGGTTAGCCCGCCCAGGGAATAATTGAATACTCTCCTGAACTTCTCATTGCGGAGTTTTTTTCCAATGATTGAACCTGATAGAGCCCAGAGGGTTGTCGAGGGAAATCCGGTGATATTAAACACAATAATAACTGCCAGTGCGGAATAGAAGAAGTTTTCTCCCTGAACTGTGTAAACGGACATTGAAGTTATGGACATCATTACAGCTTTGGGATTCACTATCTGAAAAAAAACGGCCTGAATAAATGAAATAGGTTTATGTATTGTTTTCTCATCAGATTTAGATGATGAATGAGCAATTTTCCATGCTAGAAATAGCATGTATGAAATTCCTGCAATCTGGATAAATTTAATGAGTCCGGGATAAAGATCGAAAATCTGTTTCAAACCCAGTGCGCTTAAAACCATCAGTGAAGAAAATCCGACCCAGATCCCCAGCAAATGGGGGATCGTCTTTTTCAGACCGAAGTTCGCTCCTGATGAAGTTACCATAATATTATTGGGACCGGGACTTATACTCATGGAGAATGTGAATAATGCTATGGTCATTAGTTGATCAAAAGACATCTTATTTTTCCTCTTCCCTAATGTATTCAAGCGCTTCTTTAAAAGAGTTCACAGACATCTGAATATCTTTTTCAGTCGTTGCCCATGAAGAAATGCTGACGCGGATCACTTTCCTGCCGAACCATTGTGAACCTCCAACCCAGCAGACACGGAGATCCTGAATCTTTTTCATTGTTTTTTCAGTCAGTTCATCATTTTTACAAGTTACCAGTACCTGGTTGAAAGAGATCTCATTCAGCACGGAAAATCCATCGATTTTCTGAATTTCTTTTTTGAAGAGACAGGCTCGGTCAGACATGGTTTCCACAAGTTCCGCTATCCCCGATTTTCCGAGAGATTTCATAGTAGCCCATAAATCTACGATTCTAGCCCTGCGTGACATTTCCGGAGTATGAAACATTCCGTCTTTGTCTGCGCTTTTAATTATATAACTTCCGGACATATGGAGAGCCGATTGCAGAGCCGCTTTGTCCCTGCATATGAGAATTCCGTTATCGTAAGGTGTATTGAGTGTTTTATGCCCGTCTACTGAGAAAGAATCAGCTTTTTCCATCCCCTCTGTCAGAAAGGATAAACGGGAGGAGGCTGCTGCCCATAAGCCGAAAGCTCCATCAATATGAATCCATGCTCCAGCCTTTTTCGCTTTACCGCATATTGAGGAAAAATCATCAAATGAACCACTGTTTACATTACCCGCCTGAAGGATCAAAATAGTATTTCCATCCAGTCGGGGTATAAGATCCGCCCTGATCCTCCCCTGGTCATCCACTTCGACCCATTCAATGTTATCAGTGCCCAGCCCCAGCAGACTAACGGCTTTAAGTACTGTGGAATGGGCATGTTTCCCCGTGACTATTCTCAAGTCCGGAGAATTCTGCAGCCCCTTCCGGTTCAGATCCCAATCCTGCTTTTTCAGCAGACTGTATCTGGCCGCAGCAAGTGCGCAGAACGTGGCCAGTGAACTTCCGCTGACAAAACCGAATGCATAATCACCTCTAAGGTTAAAAATATCTTTTATCCATGACTCGACAACAGTTTCCAGCTTTGATGCAAGAGGGGAGAGAACATACATTGCCGAGTTCTGATCCCAGAATGAAGCCAGGTTTTTTGCCGCAAGCCCGGCGGGAATCGAACTTCCGCAGACAAATCCAAAATACCGCCCTCCCATTTGTGCAACAGTCGCCGGCGAACCATATTGATGAAGCTTATCCAGGATCTCTACTGCATTCACAGGTTGATCATTCAGTTTTTCGTCAAATGTTGCTAATCGGGCTAAAGCTTCTTCCCCGGGAAAAACATTTCTGTCAAAAACGTCGCGAAGGTAATTCATTCCATGGTCAGTGGCTTTGCTGAAAATTTTGTTATCGGAAATTTCTTCGAATAAAAAATCCTGTAATGATTGTCCTTTTTTCATAATTAATTCCTCAAAATTATAGATCTACATAAAGCATAGAACATCATCAAAACAATAACAGATACAAATTATTGAATAATTAACCATAACAGATTATGATTTCTTCATGACAGTTTTTAAATATGAAGAGATTTTTCAGCATTTTGTCGAAGCTATTGAAAAGGGGATTCTGAACAGTGGTCAGAAGCTCAGCTCTCTCAGAAAGACGGCACAGCAGTTCGACTGCTCGTTGTCTGTAATTATGCAGGCCTATGAAGAGCTGGAATGTCAGGGGTATATTCAATCAGTCGAAAAGTCCGGTTTTTTTGTGTTGCCGAGGAAAAAGAGTAATCTTCCCGAACCCTATAATTATGAGCATAGTCTGCTTCCTCTGGAGAGCCGGCCGAGCACAATGATCAGCACAATTATGGACATGTCTCAGAATGAGGATTTTCTCCCCTTCGGAGCCACTATTCCCGATCTGTCTATTCTCGAAGTGCATAAAATATCCGTTCTGATATCCAGAAATGCAAAAAACGATTACAGTTATCTCAATCACTATACCGAGACTAACGGTGAACTCTGTTTGCGCGAAGAGATCTCCCGGTATATGCTGAAAAAAGGGGTTTATGCCACAAATGAAGAGATTATCATTACAAATGGCTGTACTGAAGCTCTTTATCTCGCCATTAACTCTCTTTCTGCGGAAGGGGATACGATAGCTATTGAATCACCTGCCTATCTGGGAGTTGTCACAATTCTTGAGCATCTGAACAGAAATGTCATAGAAATTCCCACAAGAGCTGACAGCGGGATGGATCTGCAAATTCTTGAAACTGTGCTGAAAGAGAATACTGTTAGAGCGGTCATTGTCTCTCCTGTTTTTCAGAATCCTCTGGGGTTCACTATGTCTGACAGCGATAAGACCGCTTTGTATAATCTTTCTGAAAAGTATGACATGTATATAATTGAAGATGATATTTACGGGGACTGCTCCTTTACGGGAAAATCTTTTCATTCCCTGAAATCTCTCGATCAGAGAGGCAGAGTTCTATATTGTTCCTCTTTCTCAAAAACACTGGCACCGGGGCTGAGGATAGGATGGATAATTCCGGGACTTTTTTTTGAAAATATTTCCAGAGCAAGACAGCTTTCGGGATTGGGCGGCACTATTCTTATTGAAAAATCCGTTGCCGAGTATCTCAGGTCCGGTTCCTATGAATATCATCTGAAATTTTTCAGAAAAAAAATTGCCTCCCAGACATACGGTATTCGAAATCTCGTAGAGGAATATTTTCCCGCAGAGACAAAAATATCCACTCCCGAAGGGGGATTTTATTTATGGATAGAAATGCCCGGGAATATCGATTCCCAGGAACTTTTCTCCTGGGCATACGCTCAGAAAATCGGTATCGTACCGGGTCCCGTATACAGCGCCTCGGGGAAATTCTCTAACTGCATACGGCTCAGCTGCGGCTCTCCCGTCACTGATGCAACGGGAGATGGGATAAAGAAACTGGGAGACCGCATTAAGGAGCTTAGTTAGAAAGATATCTTTCCATCCCCTCATGAATTTCTTTCACTATATATGGTCTCAGCTGGGCCGCACTTATTATCACATCGATAGAACCGACTTTTGTCGCTCTCTCCACGGAGTGTATTTTATCAAATTTTTCTGCCAGCTCCCTTTGCTTTTCATTATAAACGTTATTGAATAGTTCCTGATATTCTCGCGGAGTACATTTGCCTTTGTTGAGAGCCTTTTGTTTTTCAATAACTCTTTCGTCTCTATAGACCTCTTTTGAAACGGTTTTAGGGAAAACTACAGCCGCCGCGGGAGCTCCTCCGATAACGGAGGCATATGACCCTTCAAGAGCGGCCGATCGGATGTTGGGGTTTAAGGATTTTGAGAATACAACATACGCTCCCCCATGATATCTCGCAATGACCACAAAAATAATCGGTCCTTTGAAATTAACAATGGCTCTCCCTATTTCTGCTCCGTATTCAAGCTGAAGGTTTTTAAGAGATTCGGGAGATCCGTCAAAGCCCGAAAGATTGGCCATAACCACCAGAGGCAGATGTCCTGAGAACGCATTGACCGCACGGGCTATCTTTTTAGATGATTTGGGAAATAGAGTTCCACCGGACCACAATTCAGGACCGTTAAAAGGTATTGAACCGATTCTGGGGATGTTTCTGCTTTCAATGCTCACAAGTCCCGCCGCGTATCCACCGATCCTCGTTTCCCATACAACTGCCGTGTCGGCTTTTTCCATAGAGCGCCATCGCTCGAGATGATCCGAATCCCTATCAATTAAAGAGAGCATAACCTGCCGGATATCGAAAGGTTTCTTTCTATCGGGATTTTTTTCAAGGCTGAAGATATCTCCGACACAGGAGAATCCCTGTCCGAGAAAATCCTTATAGGGATAGTTCGTAATGTCTCTGTCTGCAGGGTCTGTCGATTCTTTCTTTTCGGGAAAGTTGGAGCCGGCAGCCACATAAGTCAGGCTGTAATGATTGAAGAGGACTTTATAGGCTTCGGAAATATTGGCTACTCTAATCTGAGCCTGTCCGTTTGGTCCCATGATCTTCTCAGCACCACCGATATCCAGGTTGTTGGTTCCAGAAACACTTCCTGAAAAGTCGAGTGCTTTTTTACCAGTCAGGAGCATGGACGCATCATCAGTCATAATGAGCATTCCTCTTGTGTGCATGAGCATGGTCGCTTCGGCATTCCAATAGGATTGAGCACCCACATTAATTCCGGGAACTATGATATTGATCTCTCCGCCTTCCTGGGTGAACTCTATGATTCTCTTGAGAGCCTTAGCCGTCCAGTCTAGATTTTCAGTACCGCTCTCCATATTGATTTTTGCTCCCGAAGAGATGGGAATCCATTCGACGGGGATATCCTGTGCGTCGGCGAGATCCAGAGCCGCTATGACATTCCGGCTCTCTTTTTCCGCCAGACTTCCCAGATCTTTTGTCGGGTCGGCCAGTATGATGACTCTTCTAAAGTGTAAACCCAGTTCCTCAGAATGATTGGAAATAATTCCGAAAACAATATTGGAATCATTTTGTCCGGGATCTCTCCCTTTTACCGAAAGAATCTTGTCATCTTTGTAAATGAATTCTTCAAATTCTCCTTTTGGCATATGGCTGAGGATATGATATCCCGCAAAAGTGATCATTTTGATAAACTCATAGGGGTATATGACATTGCGCCGTCGAGCCCGGATAACACTTGATGTGTATTTGTCGAGAGCTTTCAGCGGTTCTTCTGAGGGTTTACGTCCACTTACTGAGTATTGCTCCTGTGATACGTGACTGAAAATAAGCTCCAGATCACGCACTTCTCTCTCGTTCCGCTTGATTCGTCTCGTATAAAAAACTAGTCTCTGCATGCCCAGACCGGAAGCCATTTTCACGAACTTCTTCTCCAGGTGTTTCATTTGGGGTAAGCGGAGATTGAGCAGGCTGCGATTGTGGATAATGACTCTGTTCCACTGGAGCCTGTATTTGTGTTTGGCCTGAACCGCTCTCATGGCATAAGCGGCTTCAGTCAGAGCTGATTCAAATTCTATCAGTTGTTTTATACGACCGCTTGTTGAGAGGACAATTTCCGAGACTGATATGGATGAGTAGGCAAAGAGCCTTATATCTCTCTCATTAGCACGTGATTTTACCTCTAACAATGTTACATATTCACTTTTATAGAGGATGGATGTATCAAAATCTTTTAATCGGAAAACGCGCAGCTCTCTGAATTGTAGAGGAGAAAAGCCTCGTCTAAGGTTTATTTCATCCCATGTTTCTCCCCATTGATAGGTTCTGAAATCATAAACGGCATTTTCTGGATATATTCCGATTGAAACAAATTTTAGATAGGGACCTGCCTTTTTATCAATAAGATTGATCAACTTGTCTTTTTCTACTTCACTGCCATAGGTTTTTATTACAATTGTCAGTTCCACATGATCACTGCCCGTTGCTTTGATCCATTTGCCGATGGGGAGTGATTTCAGTTTATCGAAACCGCTGACGACTGCTGTCAGACTATGTCGCTCAGACCCATTCTTTTCTGTTACAACATGGGAAACTGAATATCCCTTTTCTTCAAGAATACGGGACTCTTTAATCTTTCTGTCCCTGTTAAAATGTGCACCCAGTATTTTCAACGAAATATTCAGCTTCTGGGCATCATCTTCCATAATAAGATTTATGAGATCTCTTATTATAGATGCGGGAGAATCAGCAAGTTCGCTGATCTTTCTCTCAATGCGATCCTCTTTGGTTATGTGGATTTTTTCCACGAGAGAACAGATTTCGTCAGCGTAATTTTCATCTCTCATTCTGCTCTTAATCCTGTTGATTTTAACATAGAGAAGATGAAGAGCCATATCCACTATGGAATTGGAATGCACCATGGTGAGTGAAATAGTTTCATTCACTGCATCTGTGAATCGTTTCTGCTGATCATCGGGCAGCGGATAATTCTGCATGCGGTAGAGAATCTCTTTGAGCAAAATCTCTTTTGAAGGCATAGCTGCATGAGATTTGAAAATATGAAAAAGTGCGTGGTTTTGACGCTCATCTTCAGATAATTCCGGTACGTAATAACAATCAATAGCAATCATCAGGTGATTGATAAACTCTTCGGGCAAGCCTTTTACACGATCACCATCACTTCTGAAATAATGACTTAACATTTCCTGATAGGTGAGGGGGCGGGTGAATCCGGTTGTATCCACTTCAACGGATTGAAATAAACGTTCAATATTGTTGTTGTACTCTAGAGCGGTTATAAACAGTTCATAAAGATCTTCATGGATACATATTTCATCGAGCAGATCCACGAGGTTTTCCCTGTGATCATAACCGAGAAAGGTCCCGAGCAGTTCCCTTTTGAGGCTTTTGAATTTCTGTTCATCTTCTAGGAGAGTCTTTTTCCATTTTATAGGAGGAACCGATGGATCATCACTTTCTTCTGCTTGCTCACCGCTCTCCATCAGGATCAACGGCTGACCTGCAGAGACTTGTTCCCCCGAGGAGATCTTGATCTCCCTGACCAGGCCATCAGCAGGGGCTTCGAGCAGCATCTCCATTTTCATAGCTTCGAGAATGCCCAAAACATCGCCTTTTTTAATTTCCTGACCTACTGTGCAGTTCATGGAGAGAATGATAGCCGGTGAAGGCGAGCGTACCCAACCTCCCGAATCGCTTTCAAGTAAAACAGGGTAACCGTCGATTTCACACTGGAGCTGATCTCCCCGGGGGATTAAAAGGATATTGTATCTCTTCTCTTTGTAGAGCAGTACTCCTCTATTATCATTGATCATGCTGCGGCAGCTGATTTTTTTATTTTCCCATTCCAGTTCGTAGTAATTGTCCCCATGCTGTTTCACTTTAAACGTATAACTATTGCCCTCAGCTGCCAGAGTTACCTCATAGCCTAAGTTATCCGGTAAATTCCTGGGGCTTCCGATTCGTATTAGCTGCTGTTTGAAATTGATGAAATCTTTTTTGTAGTGGAGATAGTGCTGATTGAGTGCCCCTGCGATAAGAGCGACTTCCAATTTTTCTCTGTCGGTTTTGTTCACTTTCTTTTCGATGAGCTCTTCGACAAAGCCTGTATGGATTCCTCCTTTGACAATCTCTTTCCTGTTTAACAGCTCCAGAAGGAAGGCTTTATTAGTCGTCCCGTTTTCTATGGCAATGGTCAGCTCGTGGAGAGCTCTTTTCAAACGGGAAATAGCTTCTCTTCGGGTTGGAGCGAAAGCAATAATTTTCCCCACCATGGAGTCGAAATCCGACGGAATGATAGATCCCTGTTCAATTCCGAAGTCCACTCTGATTCCCGCTCCCGAAGGCTGAGTCAAAAGTGTTACCAAACCGGGAGACGGGCTGAAATTCTTGGCGGGATCTTCCGCATTGAGCCGGACTTCCATAACCGCTCCCGAGGGGAGACATGCGCTCAAATCGCACTCTTTTCCCATGGCCACATCTATCTGACCTTTTACAAGATCCATCTGATAAAGAGTTTCCGTAATGGGATGTTCCACCTGAAGTCTCGTATTGACTTCCATAAAATAAAACTCTTTTCTGTTCAAATCATAGAGGTATTCCACAGTTCCGGCGCCTACATAGCCCGCTGCTTTGATCAGTCGGGAAGCTGCGGATTCCATTGCTTTTATTATTTTATCAGAAAGTCCCGGAGGGGGAGTCTCTTCAATAATCTTTTGATTCTTTCTCTGTGCGGAACAGTCTCTCGCTCCGAATGTATTTATGTGGCCATGGGAGTCGGACAGAACCTGCACTTCCAGGTGACGGCCTCTTTCCACGAGAAGCTCTATAAATACGACATCATTTCCTGTAATCCGGATGGTCTCTTCTTTTGCTGAATTGTATTGAGTTTCCAGCTCTTCCGGTGTCCGGACAAAACGGATCCCCCGTCCTCCTCCCGCATTGGATGCTTTAACGATGACTGGATATCCTAATTTCTCAGAGATTTCCTCAGCGTCGTTGAGAGTTTTTACAGAACCCCTGCTCCAGGGAAGTATGGGGACTTCCGCCTGGTCGGCCAACTCTTTGGCTGCTATCTTATCACCGAGAAGAGCCATTGACTCACTGGACGGACCCATGAAGTTGATATAAGAATCTTCCATCAATTTTACAAAGTCCGCATCTTCCGACACAAATCCCCATCCGACCCAAACGGACTGGCAATCTGCTATTTTCAGGGCTTGTAGCATGAGTTGGTGGTCCAGGTAGGGACTTTGCTGTTTTCCAGGAAATAAAGGTAGTGATGAGAGTGCCAGACAAAAATCCGCCTGTTTGACAAAAGGAGCATTCTCCTCCTTATCTATATATAGCGCTACCGTCGTAAGGGTAGTATTGTGTATGTCGTTGTATTCTTTAACGGCACGGATGAAACGCAATGCCGCTTCTCCTCTGTTCAGGATTCCTATGCGGTCATTTTTCTGAAGTAGTCGAGTGTTGGGTTTTAAAGACATGAGTACCTCCGCTTTTAAGCTATAACCAGTTTAACCCAAAAACACGATTTTTATAATGACAGATATAAAATAAATGTATTTATAAAATAATGGCACCTAATTATTTATATAAAACTGAAGTTAGATTGTATAATAAAATAAAGAAGTAAGAGGGGAATCGTTATGAATTATAAAGTAGTACCATTAAGTGATCGATATGATCTTTTTGAAAAACAGGATGCCATCTGTGAAGAGGTCTGGCCTGAGTTTATGCTGCACGATCCCGTTGCCGGTGATTACTGGATGAAGTTCATAAGCCTATTTAAAGAGTATCAGATAATGATTATGGATGGAGATGAAATTCTGGCCATTGCCAATACTATACCGATCAACTTTACAGAGACTTTGGAGAAATTGCCCGATGAAGGATGGGATTGGGCTGTTATCAAATCAGTTGAAGATAATCTGGCGGGATTAGAGCCCAATCTTCTTGTGGGTATACAGATTGTGGTCAATAAAAAACACCAGGGGAAAGGTTTGAGCTCCATAGCCGTTAAGGAGATGTCCCGTTTGGCAGTGAGAATGGGCTTTTCACGACTGGTGATTCCCGTACGGCCCAGTGACAAACACAAATATCCTCTTATCCCTATGTCCGAATACATAAACTGGAAGAATGACAAAGAGCTCCCTTTTGACAATTGGCTGAGAGTTCATGCCAAAAATGGCGGTTCTATATTAAAAGTCTGTCCTGAAGCGATGAGAATCCCCGGAACAGTGGACGATTGGAAACAATGGACCGGATTAGATTTTCCAGGCAAAGGAGAATACATCATCCCCGGAGCCCTCAATCCTCTCGTGGTAGACCTGGATGCCAACCGTGGTATCTATATAGAGCCCAATGTGTGGGTTTTACATGAAACGAAAAAATAAAATTTCTAAAAGGGATTTACAAAAAGCAGTATTTTCGTATATTATCCCCTTCGTGCGATAGCAAATATCGTGTATAGTTATCCCGATGGTGTAATTGGTAACACACCAGATTCTGGTTCTGGCTTTGGGGGTTCAAGTCCTCCTCGGGATGAACAACACGGTGGCGTAGCTCAGTTGGTAGAGCAATCGGCTCATATCCGGTCGGTCAGGGGTTCAAGTCCCTTCGCCACTATAATTAAGTATAAAAGGTTTCCATTCTTGGAAACCTTTTATTTTTTATAAGACTATCTTTTATTTATTAAAATAGAATTAATCAGAAATTATGGAACAATAAAAATGCAATATATTCATGAAAAATTACCTTATTACTCACAGTGGGTATCTAGAGACTTAGTAAAAGATATTGTCAGTGGTCATATGGAAGCGAAAGAGGATCATTTATGGGAACTCTCCGGTGCAGAAAATCCCGAAGAATATGAATATTGGAGTAGGAATATCTGTGGAATTGCCTGTTTAAAAATGATTCTTGAGTCATTGAATATTCCATCACATGAATTAATATTGATGGCTAAGGAGTGCCAGAAATATGGTGGTTTTGTATTAAAAAAAACAGAAATAGATGGTCTTTTTTATAAGCCTTTTCTAAATTATATCAAAAATAAATATATGTTGCGGGGGCTTATTCTTTCTCCATTGACCATCGTAAATATAATTGATGAAACTAGAAAAGGGAATTATGTAATTGTTTCCGTTCATTGGTCTATTAGAATACCGGATTCTGAATATGTTGGGAATAAAGGAGGGCATTTAGTCATTATTTCCGGTTTTGATATTACTGATAATATTCTCTATATCCACAATCCATCAGGTATTAGTAAGAATACTCAAGAGTATGTAGAAGTCAGTATTCCTATTTTTAATAAGTATTTTGCCGGAAGAGGTATGGTTATCTTTAAGCCTTGAGATTTATCGAATATTATAGACGTGAATATAAAAAAACGCTATATACTCCCAGGGCAATAATTAAGAGGATCACATTATGGGAAATGAACATTCTTTTATCTGGGAGAATGGACGGGGTTGCCTGCATCGTGATTTAGATACAGGTGAAAATAATCCCGGCAAGGCTAAACAAAGTCCTATACTAATTCCAGATGGTTCTTTTGATAATGTTGGTATTGCGGGGATGTTTAAAAAAATAGAAAGTATGTAGTTAGTCATATTTCAGAAATAGTTCATCAAAAATTATTAGATTATGATAATATGAATACGTAATAATAGTTTAAAATGCAATGCTGTATTTTACAGGCTCTATTTTTATACTGAAGAAGAAATGTGTTAAAGAAATTTCTAATTGTCATTTCCACATTGTTTTTAAGTTCTTGGTCACTTCTATCCCTCAGATTTTCTCACTTTTCGTATAAGGTAGCTAAATCATGTATTCTGCGCTTCATTTCTGTGCGGATATGTAACGGCTCCAAACATTCGCATTTATCCCCAAAACTGAAAAGAATATTGTAGTAATAGTCGTTCTCTATAAAAGGAAAACTAACAGTATAGTGCTCATCATCGTCTGTGGAAAAGAGTTCATAGGTGCAATAATCAAGTACTCTGTCCATGATAGAATTATGAATGCGAATTTTGATTGTTGTTTGCAGCGTTGCCATAATATCAGTAAAATCTAACTGTGGTTTTTGATAAGCTCTTGGCGTAAAGATTTCCTCTTGTATTTGTAGGTTTGCTATGCGGGATAGTTTAAATAAGCGAAAATCATTCCTTTTATGACAATATCCCTGACAATACCAGTGACTACTTTTCAATACAAGCTGATAGGGCTCGGCTTTTCGTCCGGTTCTATTTCCGTAGCGGTCTGCATATTCAAATGTCAGTAGCTTGCTTTCCTCTAAAGCGGTTTTAATAATGTCTAAAGAAGCTTGTATATTCCTGTTGCCCATCCATGGACTTAAATCTATTAATATTTGATTTGTTTTTAAATCAATGTCTTTCGCTCTGTCCGCGGGGATAAAACTTTTGACTTTCGCAAGTGCGTTTACCAGTTCATCTCCTCGTATCATGCTGGAAAGACTCGAAAGCCCCATCAAGATAGCCGAAAGATCGGCAGTTGAAAAAACCTTCCTATCAATCTTGTATTTCTCCATGATTTCAAAGCCGCCGCCCACTCCCGATGTTGAGAACACTGGAATACCTGCCATGTTGATCGTGTCTATATCGCGGTAGATTGTGCGGGGTGATACTTCAAAAAATTCTGATAACTCCTGTGCACCTATTCGCTTTTTATCAAGGAGTATCATAATAATACTAACAAGTCTGTCTATTTTCATATGATAGCGTCTAACATCCTTTTTTATCATTATTAATTGTTGCCATAATGTTGTCAACGATTACCATGTATAGTAATAAAGTAAACAAATCAATCTGCTTATCAGGAGGAAATACGATGCAGAAAAAAGCCTTAGTGATAATCGATATTCAAAAGGACATAACAAAGAATTACAAGGATGTGATTGGTAATATTAATAAAGCTATTGATTGGGCAGTCAATAATAAAATACATCTTGTTTATATAAGGCATGAAAATCTATCAGCCGGCACAAGAACTTTTAAGCCCAATACACAAGGGGCAGAATTAGTTTCTGATTTGAATATAGTATCAAAAAATATTTTTACAAAATACAAAGGAAACGCATTAACCAGTGAAGAATTTACAGCCTTTATTCGTAAAAATGAAATATGTGATTTCTATATAGCAGGAGCAGATGCTGTTGCCTGTGTTAAATCAACCTGTTACAACTTACGCAAAGCAAATTATGCCGTTAATGTACTTTCAGATTGTATTACCAGTTATGATAAAAGGAAAATTGACGAAATGTTGCGCTATTATGAAAGTAAAGGCAGCAAAATTATTTGTTTAAATGACCTATTTATTTAAGCTCTTCCCATATTAACCGTATAGTGCGGCGGGCGTCTTTTCGTTCGTCGCTATGCTCGTTAAAGAAAACTAATAATGACAAATTGAGCTCATTGATATTTGCAATCAACAGATTGCAGGTTATACGGAGTATTTTGCTTTTTAAAAGGATCCAATTATTCTGGAAAAATATTTTCCACTTTCAGAAGTGTCATTCCAATATGATCTTCCATTACTTTTTTAGCCAATGCCGGATTATTGGAGGTGATTGCTTCCAGCATTTTATGATGATCTGCAATACTCGTTTCCAGGCTACCCTGGACATATCCGGTTTTAGAAAAACATTTCACCAGTAATTCTGATAGGTATTTGTAGAGAGAAATTATAATTTTATTCCCTGTGGCATCTATTATCGATTTATGCAGCTCTATATCCAGAAGGTTATAGGTCTCAATATTATTCTCATTTGCTTTACTGTCCAGCTCTTCAATAATATGGGCAAAATGAGAGATGAATCCTTTCGGCGGTTCAGAAGCGACATCGAAAATGGCCTGGGACTCTATGATCCGCCGGGTCTTGGTCAGGTCTATGAGCAGGTCTTTATGATCGGGGAAATTAAAAACAAAAGAGCCCATAAGTGTTTCAAGAAAATAATCAAGATTGTTATTTTTGACAAAGACACCTTTTCCCTGGCGTGTTTCAACCATACCTCTCGATTCAAGTGATCTTATTGCTTCCCTAATAGACCTGGTGCCTACCTGCAGTTTTTCGGACAACTCAGCCTGAGAGGGTAATTTATCACCCGATTGCAGATTGTTCTCTATAATAATGGTTTCCAGTGCATTTGTTACTTCATCAGAGATCTTTATTCTTTTAACAGGTGCAATATCTTTCATCTTAAAACCTTACCTTATTAGATGATTATAGCCAGGATATGGCTTATGTCAACAATATTATAAAACTGTTGACTTATGTCATAAGTCATAATAGGATTTATTATCAAAGATAAAAAAGAAGTATTATTTTTAGAAAAGTAGAAGGAGATAATTATGAAAAAAATGTTAAGTATGGGACTGGTTTTAATTACAGTCATGTCAATGGCCTTTAGCTCAGGGCAAAGTGAGAGTGATTCATCAAAGCCTGTTGAGATTAACTTCTCATCAGTAAGTGTTCCGGGAGATGCACACACAGAAGCAATGACTGTGTTTAAGGAAGAACTTGAATCTCTCTCCGGTGGTACTATGATGGTAAATGTTTATCACTCCGGGCAGTTATATTCCCAGGAAGGTGAGCAGGCAGCAGTTCGTCAGGGAACAGTAGACATGGTTTACACAAGTGCTCCATGGCTGGCTGAGTTTGTACCTTATTTATCAATGTTCTCTGCCGTGTATACATTTCAGGGATACGATCATATGACCAGTGTTTTCAATGGTGAGATTGGTGAAAAAGTATTTCAGGATGTAGTTGAATCGCAGGGGATCAGACCTCTTGCCGCTTATTACCTGGGAACCAGACAGCTGAACCTCGTTGAAAAAGTAGGTCCGGTCCGTACTCCTGCTGATATGTCCGGTGTTAAACTGAGAACACCAGGAAGTCCTTCGTGGATCGCTCTGGGTAAAGCATTGGGTGGAAATCCAACTCCTATGGCTTTTAATGAAGTGTATATGGGATTGAAAACCGGTGCGGTTGAAGGTCAGGACAATCCTCTGGCAACTGATAAAAATGCCAAATTTTATGAAGTAACAAAATACATTGTTCTTACTAACCATGTTGTGGATTCAACATGGCCTACCATCAATGAGAAAAAATGGCAGTCATTTACCGATCAGCAGAAAGAGTGGGTTATGGCGGCTGTTGATAAATCAAGAGCATTCTGTGATAAACAAGTTCAGGATACAGAATCGGGAATCCTTGATTTCTTTAAAGGAGAAGGGATGATCGTAATAGAAGATCCCGATGTACAGGCCTTTGCTGATTATGCAAAAAACTCCTATATGAATGATAGTAAGGATATTTCTAAAGATTGGGACTGGGCTTTGTATGATAAAGTTCAGGCTATGGCAAAATAAGTAAATTGATAAAAAAGATACTCCGGTGTACAAATCGCCGGAGTATCTAAAATTATAAGGTGTGTTAATGAGTAAATGGATTAGAAAAGCAGGCCGGATCGTGATTGATACTGTAGAGGTATACATCCCCTTTATTGCTTTTGTTACATTATTTCTGGTTTTTTTATTGGGGATATTCTTCAGATATTTCCTTAAACCTTTGACATGGACTCTGGAGTTGTCGCTTATCTGTTTTATCTGGAGTGCTCTTTTGGGCGGTCTCTACGCTAAACGGGATAATTCTCATGTCCAGTTTACCATGATTTATGATATGGTTAGCCCTTTGAAACAGATCTGGATGAGGATAATCGGGAACTCCCTGCTGGTCATATCGTTTTTGATCGGGCTGATTCCCTCATGGAAGTATGTTCTCTTTATGGGTTACAAAAAATCTAATGTTTTAAAAATACCTATGGATATTGCGTTTTTTCCCTTTGTATTATTCCTGGTCTTTATGATAGGCCGGTACTCCATTGATGTATTTCACGATGTAAGAAAAATTAAAAAGGGAGACCTCTCATGAATTTAGCACTGCTTGTATTTCTTCTCTGCTTTATCCTGATATTTCTGATCAGGATTCCCATAGCACCGGGTATGCTTATGGCCTCTCTCTTTTATTTTGCCATTGCTTCCAGCCCTGCGGCAGATCTAAGCATGGCGGCTTCTCAGTTCTTAACCAATATGAATTCTAAATTTGTTCTCATCGCCGTTCCTTTGTTTGTCTTTATGGCAGAGGTTATGAATAGCGGAAAAGTAACGGATATGATTTTTCAGTTTGCCAATGTCCTGGTGGGGCGAAAACGAGGCGCACTTGGTCATGTTAATGTCGTAGCGTCAATCATTTTCTCCGGGATGACCGGATCGGCTCTGGCCGATGCTTCGGGATTGGGGATGATGGAAATCAAAGCTATGAATGATCATGGATATGAAAAGGGTTTCAGTGCTGCTATTACCGCGGCATCAGCTACTATCGGTCCCATATTTCCACCCAGTATTCCTATGATTTTTTACTCCATGTTATCCGGAGCCTCTATCGGAGCTCTCTTTATCGGTGGAATGGTGCCGGGAATCCTTGTAGGACTGGCTTTAATGGCCTATATAGCAATAATTGCAAAAAAAAGGAATTATCCCCGCGGTGAAAAACTGATTCTCAGAGATATGCTGGCAATTTCAGCTAAAGCGTTCCCTGCTTTGTTATCAGTCGTAGTATTACTCGGAGGGATTTATACGGGTATAGTAACTCCTACTGAGGCAGGTGCTCTGGCGGCTTTGTATGCCATAATTGTCTCATTTTTTGTCTATCGGGCTATGGGATTAAATGACCTGAAGCAGGTGGTCCTGAACACAATAAAAACTACAGGAACTCTTTCTCTACTTGTAGGAACAGCATATGCATTTTCCTATATTGTGGCGATTGAACATATACCTGATGCGGTAGCCGGATGGTTGCTGACACTTACGGATAATAAGTATGTTCTTCTCCTGTTGATCAATATTGTTTTTATTGTACTGGGAATGTTTATCGACACCATGTGCATCACTTTGGTTTTTATTCCAATCGTGCTTCCCCTTGTAAATGCTCTGGGGATCGATCTCGTTCATTTTGGTGTTATGATCACACTGAATATGATGATCGGCCTCTCCACACCACCTTTCGGTATGCTCTTATTTGTTGTTTCGGGGATTTCTAAAACTCCTCTGAAAGATGTCATCAGGGAAGTTTTCCCTATGCTTCTGGTTTTATTTATTGTTTTATTTTGTGTCACATATATTCCCCAGATTGTCACATTTTTACCCACTTTGATGGGAATGTAAGGGACTTCTGAATGTTAAAGGTAAAAAAATTATGAGAAAAAAAATAGTTAACGGGGTCTATCCAACAATGCTGACCCCATTCCGCGAAGATTTATCAATCGATTTTGAAGTACTTGAGAAATTGATTGAATGGTATATTGATAAAGGGATAAACGGTCTTTTTGCTGTTTGTCAATCAAGTGCCATGTTTGAGCTTTCAAGGGATGAAAGAAAAGAACTCTGCAGAAAAACAGTCGAAATTGCAGCCGGCCGTTATCCTGTGATGGCTTCAGGACACGTGTCTGACACAATTGAAGAACAGGCTGTAGATTTAAACGATATGGCCGAAGCCGGTGCGGATGCTCTGGTTCTGGTCTCCAACCGTCTGGCTGCACACTGGGAATCAGATGAGATCTGGTTGAAAAATCTGGAAAAACTGATGAAGAAGCTTCCAGAAGATATTCCTCTGGGATTTTACGAATGCCCTTATCCCTACAAAAGAGTATTATCCTCCTTTGTTGTTAAGGAACTTATATCCATGGATCGTTTTGAATTCATCAAAGACACCTGCTGTGATCCGCAGATGATAAAAGAGAGAGCTGACCTGTCAGAAGGGACATCCCTGAAATTTTTTAATGCCAATGCAGCAACTCTCCTCTACAGTCTGAAACACGGTTTTGCCGGATACAGCGGCATCATGACGAACTTCCATAGCGATCTGTATTACAAGCTGTGCCATGATTGGAAGTCAATGGGGGATCAGGCTGATGAATTACAGAACTATCTCGGAATGGCTTCTGTTATTGAAACCCAGTTTTATCCTGCCAATGCCCGATACTCTCTAATGAAAGAGGGTGTGTTTTCTAATCTTGTCAGTCGTCGCAACGATGCCCGGCTCAGACAGATGACAGAATCGCAGAAATGGGAAGTCGAACAATTCCATGCACTATCCCGAGAGATGAGCCAGCGTTTTATCAAAAGCTGATATACGGATTCCCGCTGCTAATTGCAGCGGGATTTTTTTAAAGAATTAAGGATTAAAAAATGGATCCAATCGAAGATCTGCGGGGAATAATAACGGTTTTGAATACCCCATTTACCGAAAAAAATCAAATCGATATACAGTCTCTAGAGAAGAATGTAACCATGGCATTAAAAGCCGGGGTTCGCGGATTTCTGGTCCCGGCCATGGCGTCGGAAGTGGGTAGACTTTCAGATGAAGAGAAAATACTCATGGTTAAATCCGTTGTGAAAGCCTGCGATGGAAAAGCAGCCGTCATTGGTGGGACATCTGCCTTAGATATTGATGCCATGTGCCGTCTGGGAGAAGCCAATCTCAAAGCGGGATGCCGGGGGATACTGGCCAATATACCATATACCGGAGAGGATCAGTATCGTCAGGCTGTAAACAAGCTCGATAGTCTGAATCCGGATTTTCTTATGCTACAGGATTGGGATGCCGGAGGGTACGGGTTGCCAGTCGACATGATTGTCTCCCTGCACCGGGATTATTTATCATTTAAGTGCCTTAAGATTGAAACCGTACCGGCTGGAATCAAATACTCGGAAGTTTTGAAAAGGACAAAAGGACAGCTTCATCTTTCGGGAGGCTGGGCTGTCTCTCAGATGCTCGAAGGACTGAACCGGGGGATCCATGCCTTTATGCCTACAGGGATGCACTCCCTATATTGCTCCATCTACCGTCTTTATACAGAAGGAGATGAAGCCGGAGCCCGAATCCTATTTGAACAACTGCAGCCCATTCTGGCCTTTTCTAATCAACATCTGGACATTTCCATTCACTTTTTTAAAAGGCTTTTATGGAAACAGGGAATATACAGAACTCCTGCGGTTCGAAAACCGATCCTGCCGTTTGACAAAATACATATGAGGGAAGCGGATCATCAAATCAAACGGGTCATTTCACTGGAAGGAGGGCTAAGTTAATGAATGGACAGGAAATAAAAGAAACTTTATCTGAGGGACGACGGATATATAGCACTCTTATATCGGTTACGGATCCGAAGTGGCTGGGTCCGCTGAAAAATCTGAACCTGGATTTTGCGTTTATTGATACAGAGCATATCCCGCTTAACCTGAAGGATGTCGCATCGCTGTGCCATTTTTTCAATGAGGCTGGTACGGCTCCTGTCGTACGGATTTCCGATCCCGATCCCTATAAGGCATGTGTTGCTCTCGATGCGGGAGCATCTGGAATACTGGCTCCCTATATCGAAACTGTGGAAGAAGTTCTGGATCTTGCAGGTGCGGTCAAATACAAACCTTTGAAAGGGCAGAAGCTCAGACAGTTCCTCGATGGAGAGATAAAGCTGGAAGAGAAACTGTTGACCTATCTGGAGGAAAAGAATCAAAATAATCTCCTGTTTATCAATATTGAAAGCCTTCCTGCCATTGAGAATCTGGAAAATCTGTTAGCGGTAAAAGAACTGGATGGAATCATCATTGGACCTCATGATCTTTCATGTAGCCTCGGAATACCTGAAGAGTATGATCATCCTCTTTTTCTGTCTACAATTGATAAAATCATCAAGCTGGCGGTAAAGTCCGGGAAGGGAATCGGCTATCATAAAGGGTATTCAGGTGGTGGCTCTTCTCAGATGATCCTGTGGGCTAAAATGGGAATGAATATCCTGATTCATGAGGCTGATATTCTGGCAGCAGCAGAAGATCTTAATAAGAATCTAATGGAAATGAGATCTCAACTCGGTGATGCCTACACTTCCCGGAAAGATGAGCTGGTTCTTTGATAAACTGGCTTGGACGCGAATTTAATAGCCCCCTGAAGTTTTCTCTTCTGTATCGCAGGGATACAGCTTTAAAGAATCCCGGGCCGTCGTTCTAAATTTAATGGCGCAATCAAAATTGCTGAGACTGCAACTTTAATTGTAACAGGCAATTTTTTATAAGCTTCAGGAGTACAAAATATCAATAGCGAAACTGGCATGATTTTTGCTAACTGTCTATTGTCATTTAAATATTAAATATATTTAATAATCTGGCAATAGGAGTTTTTACTTGAAATTAAGAACAAAAATAATTGTGGGTTTTGGTATTGTTTTAATGCTGTTGATCACCATCGGTGTAGTTTCTCTATTACAGATAGGATCAGCTTCGAGGGGTTTTACAAATTATCGTGGTTTAGCCAGAGATACGAATCTTGCCGGAAGATTACAGGCTAATATGCTGATGGTTCGTATGAATGTAAAAGACTTTCTCATTACAGGAAGTGATCATGACTATAATCAGTATACTGATTATATTGAAAAAATGAATGGATTCCTTGAGGAATCCCAGACTGAGATTCAGAAACCTGAACGGGCGGAATTGATCGATCAGGTTGATGAAACTGTAACAGAATATGAAGAGGCATTTGAGCGGGTTTATCTCTATCGAGCACAACGTGATGATATTGTAAACAATCACCTCCTTACTCAAGGGGTCATTATGGAGCATTCTCTTTCAGAAATTCTAGTTTCAGCTGAGGCTGATGAAGATATGTCAGCTGCTTATATCGCATCACTGTCATTGAAACATATGCTTCTTGCCAGATTGTATATGACAAAATTTCTCGACACAAATGATGATAGTACTATGAAAAGAGTACAAGAAGAGTTTGGTAAACTGGAGGATAATCTTGTAATTCTGGACAGAGAACTGCAGAATCCCCAGCGAAGAAAATATCTGGCTGATGTGCAGAGATCAAAAGCAGTTTATGTCGAAAAATCTAATAGTCTATTTCAGATTATTTTAGACCGTAATGATATTATAGATAATACTCTCGATGTTCACGGTCCGGAAATAGCCTCATGGGTGGAAGAAGTTAAACTATCCATCAAAACAGATCAGGATGCACTTGGACCCAAACTACAGGCTGCCAATGATCGATCGAATCTGATTATATGGATTATTCTGGCAGTGGCATCTATTTCAGGGATTGTCATTGCAATGTATACCATAACCAGCGTGCTAAAACAGTTGGGAGGCGATCCTTCGGAAATACAGACTATTGCAGAAAAAATAGCCAGTGGTGATCTTCGAAATGATAGTTCCGTGAATGAAGACAATGCGATTGGTGTATTTGCCTCCATGGTGCAGATGCAGAAGAAATTGAGAGAGATTGTGGAACTGTCTCTGACCGGAACCGAACAAATCGCTGCCGCTAGCGGTCAGATCGCCGCAGGAAACCAGGATCTTTCTAACCGGACGGAACAGCAGGCTACTGCTCTGGAAGAAACGTCATCTGCTATTGAAGAGATGAACTCCTCCATACGGTCCAACGCCGACAATACAGGCTCTGCCGATCAGCTTTCCAGAGATGCTCTTGATAAAACCAATGACGGTTCTGAAGCTGTAAGTACAATGATTACATCAATGAATGAAATAAGTGTCTCCAGTACTCGTATTGCTGACATCATAGAAGTTATCAACAACATTGCTTTTCAGACTAATCTTCTTGCTCTCAATGCTTCAATTGAAGCTGCCAGGGCCGGGGAGCAGGGAAAAGGATTTGCTGTTGTTGCAGTAGAAGTCAGAAAATTAGCCAAGAGATCAGATAAAGCTGCTACGGAAATTGCGGAAATTATAAAAAATAGCAATAAAAAAGTTGATGAGGGTGTCGAAATAGCCAACATCGCGGGAACCACTCTGACGGAAATAAATGGTGCTGTAAAAAAAGTGACCGCTTTAGTCGGAGAAATTTCAGCCGCTTCCCAGGAACAGCTTTCCAGTGTAGATCAGATAGACAAAACACTATCGAGTCTTGATGAAAACACTCAGAAAAATGCCGCATTGGTAGAAGAAGCCGCTTCATCAACCGAAGAATTATCGGCTCAGGCCCAGGAGCTGTTTACAACTATGCAGTTCTTTAAACTCGATCGAATGAGTAATGTAAATATTAAATCTCTCAGAAATAAGTCCACAGGTGTCGCTCTAGTTGAAGATACAAGAGTTGAACGGGTGGGGGCACCGGCAAACTCAAATGATAAATCCGGTACATATGAAACTTTTTCCAATATGGCCGATGAATCGGATTTCTCAGAGTTTTAGGGGTAGCATATGAACGAAAATGAAGAATTGAACGATTCTATGAAACAAAAAAAAGTCTATGAAAACAGTGACAGTTATTTGAATCTTGACGATGATGATGAGGAAGACCTTCTTGTTTCCCAACTGAATATGGATATTTCTAACCAGTATGTTGTATTTTCAGTTGAAAATGAAGAGTATGGAGTCCCCATATTATCAGTTCAGGAGATAATATCACTTCCCAATCTGACTAGAATTCCCGGTGTTCCTGATTATATTCCGGGTATAATTAACCTGAGAGGGAACATAATTCCTCTCTATGAATTGAGAAATAAATTTAACCTGACTGCCAAAGAATTGAGCAGTGATACAATAGTGATTATTGCTGAAACCGGAATGGAAAGTAAAAGAACTGTCGGTTTCATAGTTGATACCGTATCCGACGTTGTCAGTATCACTGAAGAAAACCTCAGTGATACTCCTGAATTCAGTAATGCAATAGATACAAAATTTATTCAAAAGATAGGTAAGATTGCCAATAGAATGATTATTATTATCAATCTTGGTGATTTCTTTTCAGAAGACGAAAAATCTGTTCTTGAGCATACTGTTAAAAATTGATGAGAATTATTACCGGTTGAATAGGAGCATTTTTCACTTCAACCGGTTTTATCGAGAGAGTTTCTGCTATTATTATATTCAGGAGTAATAATTGATGAAGAAACTGCTCGAAGGAATCGTTCATTTTAAAAAAAGTGATTTTGAAAATCATCGCCTACTGTTTACATCTCTCGGAGAAAAACAGAATCCCCATACTTTGTTTATCACCTGTTCTGATTCCCGACTGGTTCCCGGTATGATGACCCATACATTGCCCGGTGAATTATTTATAGTTCGCAATGTCGCCAATCTTGTTCCTCCCTATCGAATAGCCGATGAGTTTTTGTCTACAACCGCTGCTATTGAATATGCGGTTCAGGTTTTAAAAATATCAAATATTATTGTCTGCGGACACAGTAATTGCGGGGGCTGTGCTCTATTGCATCATGAGGATCCCGATTCTCTCAATATTCCCAACACCAGTAAGTGGATGGAGCTTGCTGCTCCTGTCAGGGATCAGGTAAACCGGACTTTGATGGATAATGATCCTTCGGCACGGAGCTGGCTTACCGAGCAGATCAATGTCCTTGAACAAATGAAACATCTTTTGAGTTATCCTTATATACAGGAACCATACAAAAAAGGGGATCTGACTATTGAAGGATGGCATTACATCATCAAAAGTGGTGAAATATTTCAGTATGATAAAGATGCTCAGGAGTTCGAGCTTCTTAACTAAGTGAAATACAAGTTTTCTAACGATTGAAGAAAAAATGAGTATCTTGTATATAGCGTTACATGAATGTATGGAGGCTATATGAAAAAGAATCTTATCAATATCCTATTTTTTACTTTGTTATTTTCCTCAATGATAATTCCACTCAGCAGTCAATCAAAAAATGGTTTTGATCTATCCGATTCAATCATAAATATCAATGATATACACCAGGGGGGACCTCCCCGTGATGGCATTCCCTCAATTTCCAATCCTGAGTTTATTTCAGTCAATCAGGTCGATTATTTGAAAGAAGACGATATTATTATCGGTGTGGTTCGAGGAGATACAGTAAAAGCTTACCCTACGAGAATCCTAATCTGGCATGAAATTGTTAACGATACTGTTGAGGGCGAGCCCATAGTCGTAACCTATTGCCCATTATGCGGTACTTCGATGGTTTTCAGTAGGAGTATCGGGGGGCAGGTGCGTGAGTTCGGAGTGTCCGGTCTGCTGTATCAGAGTGATGTTCTTATGTATGATAGAGAATCTGAATCACTCTGGTCACAGTTGGAGATGAAAGCTGTTAGTGGTGAGGAAACAGGAGAAGTTCTGAAATGGCTGCCCAGCGAATATATGACATGGAAGAGCTGGAGGGATAAATATCCTCATGGCGAAGTTCTTTCCATTCAAACAGGTTACAACCGTAATTACGGGGGCAATGCCTACGGGGGATACTTCGCCAGTGATCGCACGATGTTTCCTGTTCCGGAGTATCGCCGGGAACTTCCCAATAAAGCCTTGATTATCGGAGTCATTGTCGATGGTGAGGCAATTGCTTTTCCAATTGATCAGTTTTCATCATCTGAAACGTATATAATAAATATTGCCTCTTCGAGAATTCAAATTTCATATGAGAAGGAGAGGAAACACCCCTTTGTGCGCAATGGCAGGGGAGAGACCATTCCCTATGTTATATCATTCTGGTTTGCATGGCAGGCGTTTTATCCGGAAACTGTCCTGTGGTCCCCTGAATGAGGAACAATAAGCCGAATCCAGGGTACATGAATAATATAACAATCTTGATTATCCATTTTTGGTTTTTATTTATGTAAAAAAAAACAGGAAATCAGTCTGGGAAAAACTTTCGATATTGAGTATTTTTGTCAAAAATAATTGCGGAGTTAAATCATTGAAAAAAAATACAATCATTCTCGGGATATTATTAATCGGATTATCCATTGCTTTGCATCTATTGCATTTTGCCGTTTTCAGAGATCTTCACCATATTCTGATCTTTCTTCTTGCCGATATTGCCTTCATCCCTTTAGAAGTTTTCTTTGTTTCTCTCGTTCTGGATAAATTTATAGAAAAGCGTGAACATCTACAACTTATGAAAAAAGTAAATATGCTTATCGGGTTGTTCTATCAGGAAATGGGAAACAAGCTACTTTCGGTTCTCGCTCTTTCCGATGAAAATATTTCCATTCAAAACGCCACTGTGGATTTTAAATGGGACAGTGATAAGTACTGTGAGTTAAGAAATAGTACAAAAAATCACAATTACAGAATTGATATATTTACCATGGACCTCGATGGTATAAATACTCTGATTACAAATCAGCAGCAACTTATAACAAATCTTATAACAAACTCTGCGCTTCAGGAACACGAACTTTTTACAGAGGTGTTAATGAGTATTTTTCATTTGTCGGAAGAACTAAGACAGAGACCTCTCAATGATTTGGAAGAACAGGATTACAATCATCTAAAAGTTGATATTGAACGGGTATACAGCAATCTTTCTTTTGTCTGGGTGGACTATATGGAATTCCTTCAAAAAGAATATCCCTATCTTTTCCTGAGCGCTATCACAAACAATCCATTTGATTCCAGGCAGAGAATGGAGATTGAAAAGACTGTTTTAGGGATAAGTTGAGTACAAATGGATAGAAATTTACCTTTTGACCAAAAAGAAATAGGAAAAAGATGCAGATGTTGCATCTATTTTCATTTATTTCCAATCTACCCCTTTCTTATTTTGTCATGTTTCATTAGTATGTAGTTATTAATATAAAGAGGTTACAATGGCAACAGGAACAGTAAAATGGTTTAATTCTACAAAAGGTTTTGGTTTTATCCAGCAGGAAAATGGAGAAGATCTTTTCGTTCATACAAGTGAAGTTGAAGGTTACATCAACGAAGACGACAAAGTAGAATTTGAAGTCGGACAGGGACCCAAGGGACCTTGCGCGACTAATGTAAGAAAAATTTAATTTATTTTTTTTATATACAGATGTGGACAGAAGGATTTTATCCTTCTGTTTTTTTTTGCCCAAATCAAATCACCGAAGCAATTTTCTTTTATTGACTGATAATAATACAAAGAGTATTATTCCATTATACACGAATAACTATAATGGAGCCTGAATCATGAAAAGAAAAATACTTCCCTTACTATTACTTCTGTTAAATACAACCGTTTTTTACGGTTCCGGAAGTCAGGAGATAACAACGGGAATTGAAATTACCGATACGACAGGCCAGACAATACATCTGGAAACATTACCTGAACGAATCACTTTTGTCGGTAAAGCTTCAAATATTGTGGGAGACGCCCTCTATATGTTTCCCGAAGCGGCATCGAGGATTGTTGGTGTAGGCAACACCAATCAACTCAAAGGTGATTTCATCGCAGTACTGGATCCCCTTTATTCCGATAAAACATATCTCGAGCACTCTGTAGGACCTGAGCAGATTGCTGTAACCAATCCCGACCTTGTTATTTTAAAAAACTTCCATAAAGGCAGTCTCGGTGCTGCCGTGGAACAGTTGGGAATTCCCGTTTTATATCTCAATCTGGAATCTCCCGAAGCATATGAAGAGGATTTCAGGATGTTAGGGCAGGTCTTCGGAAATATGCCCAGAGCGGAAGAATTAATTTCATACTATAAAACAGAACGGGAATTCGTAACCGAACGGACAGCCGGAGTCACAGAAAAACCCGATGTATTATTTATTTATCATTCCACAAGAGACGGTGTCGCCGCTTTTAATATTCCTCCCGAAAACTGGATACAGACACGCATGGTTGAAATGGCTGGTGGAAATCCAATCTGGAAGGATGCCAACCCCGGCAGTGGCTGGAGTAAGATCAATCTTGAACAGATTGCAGCATGGAATCCCGATCAGATCTATATTGTTGCTTACAAAGAGGATATCGATAAAGTAATCACTTCAATAAACAGTTCAAACGAATGGCGAGAGCTGAAAGCGGTCAAGAACGATAAATTGCATGCTTTTCCCGTAGACTTTTACAGTTGGGATCAGCCCGATAGCCGCTGGATTCTCGGTCTGAAATGGTTGGCTAAGCAGATTCAGGGAGATCTTTTTACAGATCTCGATGTTGAAAAGATGACTAGAGAATTTTATAGCGACCTTTATTTCCTTTCAGATGAGCAGTTCGATGGCGAGATAAAAACCAGACTGGGATGGTAAGTGCCTTCAAGCCCTTGAATAAAAGAGTTCTTTTGACTCTTTTATTCTCATCTCTCATTTTAATTTTTCTCTTTGCTCTCTTTTTGGGGCGGTATCCTGCAACGGGATTTATGAATCCCGGATTATTGTGGACTGATCCACTGGCCCGTAAACTGGTTCTAAATCTTCGTCTTCCCCGGCTGCTCACTTCTCTTCTGCTCGGCATCACTCTCGCCGGTTCCGGCATGGTTTTTCAGATGATCTTTTCCAATCCATTGGTAGAACCGGGATTTCTCGGTGTTTCCCAGGGCGCGGCTTTCGGGGCGGCTTTTGCTATTATATTTCTGGGATCTTCTATTTGGGTCATTCAGGGGTCAGCAGCTTTTTTTGCTGTTGCCGGTCTCGGTCTGTCCTATCTCATTGCCAGACGAGTGCATTTCGGGGGGTGGATACTGAGATTGATTCTATCGGGAATCGCTGTTTCGGCAGTCTATTCTGCAGGAATAGGCATTATGAAATACACGGCTGACCCTTTGAGTCAGCTTCCGGAAATCACATTCTGGATGCTCGGCGGTTTGTGGAGCGTCACCTGGCGGGAATTCTTTATAGTTCTTCCCGTCTCAGTTGTCGCCATGACAATCATTTTACTTATGCGCTGGAAACTGAATATTCTCAGCCTGGAGGATGAGACCGCTTTTTCTCTGGGCATATCTCCCGGTAGATACCGCTTAATTTTTCTTATAAGCGCCACTGTCGCGACAGCGGCACTTATTTCTGTTAGCGGGATTATCAACTGGGTCGGTTTGATTATACCCCACATTTCACGAGGGTTATTCCGTTCTGATACAGGTATGAGTCTCCCTGCGGCTATGTTGCTTGGTGGAATTTTTACTATGGTCTGTGACACTATTGCCAGAATCTCTTTTGCCGGTGAGATCCCTCTTGGCATCATCACTTCTTTAGTCGGGGCTGTGCTTTTCATCATTTTACTGCTGAAAAAAAATATAAAGGTTCAGAAATGAGTACGATATTGACAAGGCTGGACAATATAAGCTTTACCTATTCATCAGAGAATAAGGAAGTATTAAACTCTCTCTCTCTTGAACTGGAAAAGGGTGGAATTTCAACAATACTGGGACCAAATGGTATCGGAAAGACCACTTTATTGTATATTATTCTCGGTTGGATAAAAATTAGAAAAGGTGCCGTTCTCCACAAAGAGAGGAATATGGAGGATTTTTCCCGCAAAGAGATGGGGAGGTTAATCGGTCTGGTTCCTCAGTATGAGCATATCTCCTTTGAATACTCTCTTCTTGAGTATGTTCTTCTCGGGAGGGCTCCTCATCTCAATTCTTTACAATCACCTGGAGATAATGACTTCAGAATAGCCCTGGAGGCTTTGAATAAAGTTGGATTGGCTGAATATTCAGATAAATCAATTCTCCATTTGAGTGGAGGAGAAAAACAGCTGGTCCTGCTCGCCAGGTCGCTGGCACAGGAACCGGAATTGCTTCTGCTTGATGAACCAATGAGTAACCTGGATCTTGCCAATAAAATCAGGATTATTACAATTCTCAAATCTTTGAAAAAAGAGGGTGTGACGATCCTGCTCACTAGTCATGAACCGGAAGTTGCGGCATCATTGAGTGATTCTGTTATTCTAATGGGGAGCGATTTTTCCATACAGCAGGGACATGTTGATGAGATTCTAACCAAAGAGAACCTGAGCCGTATATACAATATTCCCATAGATATTAAAGAAATTGACGGCAGAAAGATCATTCTCTGGCATTAAGCCTGTTCTTATTGTAGATCTAACTCAACAGAGTCTCTATTTTGAGCTGTTATTGTGATAATTCTGTACTTTTGTTCGGGTATATATGTATTGATAAATTTATCGATTAGCGATGACCGGATTACTAAAAATATATTCTGTAGGAGAGTAACTTCTTCTAAGTTCTTTAAAATAGGGTAGTAGCCATCTTTGTGTTTTAATTCGAGAGGACCGATTTCATCGAGGAAAATGATTTTTTTATTTGATTTCAGACACTTGCTCAATTGGTTATTCGCCTTTGTAAATCCTTCATCACAGAAATGGTAGGGACCGTAAGTGGGGCCGGGCAGAATTTTATCTGTTCTCGCCAATTCCCACTCTTCTCCCGAAGACGTGCTCAAAGCGGAAAAGCCGATTTTTTTATTCTGTTCATTAAATATTGCCGGGGTAATGATCCCGTATGCCATTCTACCGGAATCCTTTATTTTCTGTATTCTCTTCAGGATAAAAGTTGTTTTTTTTTTTTTTTTTTCTTCGGTGATTATGGTTAT
>JADGDJ010000221.1 GCA_016744925.1 Spirochaetaceae bacterium | reverse complement strand
CAGTAGATAAGTGGTTGGAAAATATAAAAACAAGTAGCAAGCAAAAATCAAAACAGTCCGTAGAACTCGCCAAAAGAGAGAGTGGTGAATAGGGTTGACTATGCGATTTCTTTAAGATTTGCGTTATCTTTTTGCGTCAACAATGAGACAACAATAATGGTGATAAAACTGAGTGGAATAGAGATGATTCCGGGGTTGTTCAGTCCAAGTGGTGCTGTTGCTGGATCAAGACCATACCTGACAAACATACTTGGAGAAACCAAAATAATGGCAAGTGCTGAAATCATTTCCCGCTCACTGAATATTCCGATTCAAACTGTTCCGGGAATGGAGGAAATTGATTTCGGTTTATGGGAAGGTGCTTCTTATGGAGATCTGATGAAAAGTTATCCCAAAGAATTTCCCTTCTGGATTGATAATTCATGCAGTAAGAGACCTCCTGGAGGTGAATCTCTGGAAGATCTGCAAAGGAGAGTTCTCAAGACCTTCTCTTTTTTAAAATGTACAGTTGAAGAGGAAGATGATAAAAGTATCGTGATTGTCTCACATCGGGGGCCACTGATCATTATATTACTGGATTTTCTCGAGTTGGGATTGGAAAATTTCTGGCATTATAAAATAGAACGGGGATCGATAAGCAAGTTGAATATTTATCCCCGTTTTTCTGAATTGGATTTTCTCAATAGAAAATTCTAATTATACAAATTTAACAGCTGTACCGTAAATTATAACTTCAGCTGCTCCCTGCATTACAGAACTGGATGAGTAGCGCGCATTGATTACGGCATCAGCACCCAGTGCTTCTGCTTCTTCTACCATTCTTTTGGTTGCAATGGCACGTGCTTCATTGAGCATATCACTATAGGACTTGATTTCTCCACCTACTATAGTTTTGAAACTGCTCATTAAATCTCTACCTATATTTTTAGACTGGACGATAGAACCTTTTACCATAGCCATGGTTTCCAATTTTTTTCCTGAAATAAAATCAGTATTTACGATAATCATCGGGATCCTCCTCTTTTTGTTCTTTTAATCGTTCTATCATAGTGTAAATCATCAATCCCAAAAATCCTACTGCAATTAAAAGCACAGCAAAAGTCCAGAAACCTCCGAGTCCCGATTGAATCAGCCCCGTAAGAATTAACGCTGCATAGGTGAGTATAATTAGTAAAAATACGATTGAGATAACTATAGTTGTTATATATTTTCCTTTCATAAACATCAATATAATAGCATTCGAAGGTTTTTCGGAAAAAAAAAGAGCCAGAAGGCTCTTTATATTATTCCCATTCAATCGTCGATGGGGGTTTTGAGGATATATCGTAAACAACACGACCTATCTCTTTAACTCTATTGGTTATGGCCGATGAAATTTCCAGAAGATCTTTTGTCGGGAAATCAAAAACATCAGCAGTCATGCCATCGTGGGAAACAACTGCTCTGAGGGCGAGAACATATCCGTAATCTCTGGCATCACCCGCCACTCCTACTGAACGAACGGGTAACAGGACTGAGAATGCCTGCCAGATTTGAGTGTAGAGGTCTCTTTTATGAAGTTCCTCAATATAAATCGCATCAGCTTCCCGCAGGATGTCACAGCGCTCTTCAGTCACTTCCCCGGGGATTCTAATGCCTAGTCCCGGACCGGGAAAGGGGTGTCTATATACAATTTTTTCTTCAATACCCAAGAGAAGTCCCAATTTTCTCACTTCATCTTTATAGAGCATATCGAGGGGTTCGACAACTTTCCCCTCTTTTCTTTTTTTCTCAACAAGAGGTGTTCCCACGTTGTGGTGTGACTTGATAACGCCGGCTTTGTTTCCAACACCTTTTCCCGATTCTATAAGATCCGTATAGAGGGTTCCCTGTGCGAGAAAATAATCTCCTTCTATGTGTTTGGCTACTTCCTCTTCCTGAACTCTTATGAAAGTATCGCCGATACTTTTCCTCTTGGCTTCGGGATCTGTAATTCCTTTGAGAGGACCTAAAAAACGATCTCGCGCATCGATGATCATAAGATTTTCAGCTCCGAGTTTTTTTAGATTGTGTGAAACCTCTTCTGTTTCATTTTTCCTCATCAT
The DNA here is from genome assembly GCA_016744925.1 of Spirochaetaceae bacterium. GTDB lineage: Bacteria > Spirochaetota > Spirochaetia > DSM-2461 > DSM-2461 > Spirochaeta_F. Next base: position 5,483 of record JADGDJ010000221.1, on the reverse strand, counting down.
ACCTGTATCGATATACATGAGAAAGACATTCTCAGGTTTTAAGCATTTGAGTAATAGTCCTCCGGCCACAGTGGAGTCGACGCCACCGGAAATAAGTAGTAGGACTTTACCGTCGCCTACCTGTTTTTCCAGTCTATCGGCTGCTTCTTCTATATATTTATCCAAAGACCAGCCTTTAGCGGCACTGCATATATTAATAGCGAAATTTTCCAGAATCTGATTTCCATATTCACAGTGGGTCACTTCCGGATGAAACTGCAATCCCCAAATCTTTCTTTCTCTGTTTTCTACAATAGCGGGAAGGTTATGTTCACTCTCCGCTACTAGGTCAAAACCCGGTGCCAGTTTATCCAAACTGTCTCCGTGACTCATCCAGGAAATAAAATTTTCAGGTATATCCTTCAGCAGGGGAGAATCGTCTATTTTAAATCTTATAGCGCTTCTTCCATATTCTTTTTTATCAAGAGGAGCGACGACTCCTCCATTTTCCCATGTGGTAATCTGTAATCCGTAACAGATTCCCAATAGCGGTACATCCAGTGAATATACTTTTTTATCCGGCTTAGGTGAATCCTTTCCATAAACTGAATAGGGTGAGCCGGATAAAATGACACCTTTGACATCATCTGTCAGAATATCATTTGTCAGTTTACAATCTCCGGGAATTATTTCAGCATATACTCCTGCTTCTCTTATTCTTCTTCCGATCAGCTGACTTGTCTGACCTCCGAAATCCAATATTAATATTTTATCCATAATTTTTCCTTTTATCAAACTGAGTAGTTAGGTGCATCCTGCACAATAGTAACGTCATGAGCATGACTTTCTCTCAAGCCGGCATTGGATATTTTTACAAACTTTTTGTAATTTTTAAGCTCTTCAATATCTTTACAGCCACAGTAACCCATACCCTTCTTAAGACCTGTCGTAAGTTGCTGAAGATAGGGACCGAGCTCTCCTTTATAGGGAACACGTCCTTCAACACCTTCGGGAACAGGCTTGTCATTCTGTTTCATCTGATAGCGGTCACCGCTACCGTCTTTTATGGCTCCTACGGAACCCATTCCTCTGTACTGTTTGAAGATTCTTCCCTCGTATAGAACTTCTTTTCCGGGAGATTCTTTTAATCCTGCAAGAAGATTCCCGATCATCACTGTCGAAGCTCCGGCTCCGATCGCTTTTGTAATATCTCCTGAGAATTTAATTCCACCATCAGCGATTATCGGAATATCGTGCTTAGCGGCTTCCTCGGCTGATTCATATACGGCAGAGAATTGGGGAACACCAATTCCGGCGACAATTCTTGTTGTACAGATTGAACCGGGACCAACGCCAATCTTTACAGCATCACTGCCGGCTTCTATAAGAGCTTTGGTACCCGATGCATTGACTACATTACCTCCAATAACTGTCATTCCGAATTTTGTCTTTATTCCTTCAACGGCTTTAAGTACTGATCTGCTCAATCCATGGGCTGTATCAAGAACAACAAAATCACATTTATTTTCTATAAGAAGTGGTAAGCGTTTCTCGTAATCCATGGGAGATACGGCGGCCCCCACTATCAGGCTACCTGATGCATCTAATGCAGCAAGTGGGAAATTTTCATGCTTTTCAATGTCTTTTACAGTGATGAGACCAGTTAAGTGACCGGCTTCATCTACTACAGGCAATTTTTCAATTCTGTGGGAATTAAATTTTATCCGGGCTGATGCGGGATTTGCATTCCCAATCTCCACTATGGGATCTTTTGTCATCAGCTGATCAACTTTTAATGTCATATCGTTGCAGAATCTCAAATCTCTTCCGGTAATTATTCCGCAAAGCAAACCGTTGTCCACTACGGGTAGCCCTGAGATATTGTATTTTTCCATAATCAGACGGACATCCTGTACTGTCTGACCTTTTTCAACTGTTACCGGTGAATCAATTACCCAATTGAGATAGCGCTTAACAGAACCTATCTGTTTAGCCTGATCCTCAGGGGACAAATTTCTGTGGATGACACCAGCGCCACCTTGAAGTGCCAGTGCTACGGCCATCTGTTCCTCAGTTACTGTATCCATCGCGGCAGAAATGACAGGAATATTCAAATAGATATCACCTGCCAGTCTTGTTCGAATATCAGCATCCCCTGGCAGAACATCAGAATAAGCCGGTTCCAGTAATACGTCGTCGTAACTGTATTTTTCAGAAATTGTTAACACTTTTCACTCCTCTTGTTTATTTTAAGTATTATTATTTAAATAATCGCAGCTTTTAGCTGCTCTAAGGTTTACCTCATGTTGCGCATTTTCGATTAAAAAAAAGCCCGGCAGCAGAAGCTGTCAGGCGTAAAAAATCGGGGTAAAAAAAAATCCGCGCGGAGGCGGGTTTCAGTGTAATAGAAATGAGCTGCAAGCCATAATACGCAGACATGCGGAATAAAACCCTTGAGGGTTTTTGTCTTAATTTGAAGTTTCTTATGTTTTTCAAATTGTTAATTTCCATAATGGATATTTACAAATTTCAAGAGTTTTGTAAAGTCTCCTTTTTCTTATTTTTCTCTTTTTTTCAGGAGGTCAATAAGAAGCGCTGGTCTGTCTGTAAAGAGACCATCAATTCCCATATCGAGAAACCGGTTCATTTCACTAACATCATTCACAGTCCATACCTGTATCTTAAATCCCCTTCTATGCAGGTATTTTACAAATACTGCGGTGATGACTTTTAACTTGCCACTGTATTCCGGTACTTGTAAAATCTTCTTTTTGTAGGTAAGAGGAAGAGTCAGAATACCTGACCGATATAGTAGAAGTAATCTTAAAATTTCTATGGGAGAACAGGACGTGAGAGCTTCGGGAAGTACTTTGCGAAAATGATATAGAACCTCTTTGTGAAATGAAGCCGTTACAACTCTTTCCCGACAGTTTAATTCCATCAGTATATGCCCGAATCTTTCAGCCAGTTCGAGCTTGTTGTCTTTCAAATCTATGTTGAATTTAGTTCCGGGAAATTCCGATAAGACATCCCTGATGCGAACAGGCGATATATTTTTTCCTCTGAAGGGAAAGGATTTACCACCGTCTAAGGAAAATTGAGACCCAGCATCAATACCCCGAATTTCCTCCCATGTGAGCTGGGAGATCCTTCTCGGATCACCGGACATTCTCATGAGAGTGTCATCATGCCATATGACCACTTCTCCATCTGCTGTCAGATGGACATCAGTTTCAATGACGTGTACTTTCATATCTACAGCACTTTTAAAGGCGGGCATTGTATTTTCAGGATAACGGGCACTATCACCACGATGTGCGAGAACTATAGGCTCTGGAGTAAAATAATCAATCATATTTTTTTCCTGAAGAAATATTCTTTTAGCTTCTCTCCATAAATCACGATGCTTAATCCAAACAAAATGAGGGGTAGTACAGCAAAAAGTAGGCTTTTTACAGTTTCTTTTCCAATGAAAATACCCATTAAAGTGGTTTTTACCGGATTGATCAGAGTTATACTATTAGTGAAGCAATAAAATTATCCATAGTAATGCTCTTATATAATTTTTAATAATAGAAATGTGAACAAATTACTTTATCGCAAAATTTGAATGATAGAAAAATTAAAAAAGACTGGAAAACCAGTCCTCAATATTAACTGTATACAGATAACACTGCATAACTGGATGAAAGGTCCTCTTTCAGAAGAAGAACATCTTTCGGTACTTTGATTTTTACTTTGGTAAAGTTCCAGATTGTTTTAATTCCAGCGTCGATTATTTTATCTGTTACTTCCTGAGCAATCCCTGATCTAACTGTCAACACTGCGATTTGAATATTTTCTTTTTGAATAAAATCGTGAACAACATCGATGTTCATCACTTTTATACCATTGATTTTTTTACCGATTTTCAATTCATCAGCTTCAAATGCAGCTAGAAAATTTAATCCGTTTTTTGAAAACTCTTTGTAACCAAGTAATGCAGAACCGAGGTTTCCCGCTCCTACTAAAATGGCATCGTGTTTTTTATCCCAATTGAGGAATTCTTCAATGGCTGTTATCAGGTCTGAAACCTGGTATCCCACTCTTGGTTTGCCTATAATCCCAGTAGATGCAAGATCTTTTCGCACCTGTATAGGCTCGAGATCTAATTCATTGGCAATTACAGTTCCGGAAATAATTACCAAACCTTCGTCTTTTGCTCTTCTAACTAGATAGAGGTAGGCAGGTAAACGGCGAATTGTAGGGATACTCGCAGAGCTCATTTTTAAATTTTTATTAAGTTTATTCATCATTATTCCTGAAGATTATTTAATATCTATCGTTTAGTATATAATAATCATAGAAAATATAATAGGTAAATATTTATTGAGATCCCTGAAAAATTAGGATTTAATTGATATTTTACATAATAAAATGGAAAAATAATGAAGAAATTATACACGGTAACAATTGAAAAACTCATACCTGGTGGTAAAGGGATGTGTCGAATAGATGGGAAGGTTGTTTTTGTTCCCTTTGTTCTTCCTGGAGAAAAAGTCATAATATCCATTGTAGAAGAGAAGAAAAATTATTCTGAAGCAGAGCTAATTGAGGTCCTGGAAGAATCAACTTTCAGAATCAAAGCGCCTTGCCCTCACTATGGCATATGTGGTGGCTGCAATATGCAGCATATGGATTATGAAACACAATTGAAGGCGAAAGTTGATTTTGCAGAGAACCTATTATTACGAAATGGGAAAATTAAATATACCAACATAGAGATAGTTCCGTCGAAACCTTTAAATTATAGAAATAGGGTTCAAATTCATAACGATTCAGAGGTCCGGGGGTTCAAGAAGAGATCTGGAAGTACAATCATCTCCATCGACCATTGTCCTATTGCCGTGGAGGGAATTAATAAATATCTGATTTCTGATCAGATTGATATGGGGAAAGAGCGTATTGCTGTATTTGGTTATGAAAATTGGTATTCTACAGAACTGTTGGAAGAAAATATTCAAATCTCAGTAAATAGGAAACAACTCTTTTTCAATAGCAGTCTTTTTTTTCAGAGCAATGTGTCCATACTGCCGGAATTGAGTGCTCATTTAAATCGTTTCGTCGCTGGTGATATACTTCTCGATTTATACTGTGGTGTGGGGCTGCTCAGTTCCATGGTGGAAGAGAAATTCAAGAAAATATATGCTGTGGAAATCAATAAACATGTTGAGCCATATATTGGAAAAAATATTAAAACAGCCCATGAGTTTTTCCCCGTCAGCCTCGAGAAGTGGTGCAGTAATAAAAAGAAAATTAAAGCAGATACTATTATTATTGATCCACCTAGAACCGGTTTATCAAAAACTGTTAGACATTATTTACAGAAATCCAAAGCCGAAACGATTATTTATGTTTCCTGCGATCCGGCAACTATGGCGAGAGACTTAAAGGATATACTTGCCGATAACTATAAAATGGAAGACTTCAAACTATTTGATTTTTATCCACAGACATCTCATATG
>JADGDJ010000220.1 GCA_016744925.1 Spirochaetaceae bacterium | reverse complement strand
GTATTTAATTTTTAGATTGCTGATCCCCGTTTCACTTTTCTCTTTCTGAAGATAGTTATCCAATATAGATTTACTATTTTTCTTTAGATCCTGCAGTTTATCCAACTCTCCATGATACCCTTCACGAATCAAACGCCCTTCAGTAAAGAGAATAGATGGCTCTTCCAGAATGGAACACTCAAGTAATTCATACAATTCACCCACATTGAGAAGATCTTCGGCTGAGACAATAGAAAGCTCTTCACGACCAAAACTTTTCAGAAGCCCTTCTACTTCCATAATATGAAGAAGAGACTGTTTAATCGCAATGAGATCTTTTCCATGGGCTTTTTCCATGGCGACCCTTGCAGAAAGCCTCTCCAAATCAAGAATTCCACCGAGCAAAGTTCTCAAATCAGAGAGTGAGACCTGCTCTTTATAAAATAGAGAGACTTTATTATGACGATTTTCTATTTCACTTTTTGAATTGAGGGGCCTCAAAAGCCAGTTCTTTAACTTTCGTGATCCCATGGCAGTTTTTGTATAATCCAGAATATCAATCAGAGTAAAAGAGCCCGTGTTATCCTGCATATTTCGAATGATTTCAAGATTTTTCTGAGTGGCTTCATCGAGACTGACAAAGTCTTTTTCAGTATAACAGGACAAGTGCCTTATATGAGAAAGAAGACTTTTCGAGGTCTCTTCCACATATTCAATAATGACCCCCGCAGAGAGAAGTTCTGCATCTCGATCCTTAAAACCAAAGCCTTTCATACTAGCGACTTTGAACTGCCGTTCAAGTTTCAGACGGCTGGAATCCAGATCAAAATTCCAGTCCGGGTATCTATTGATAACCGCTTGTGATGATTCAAATATCCTATCCATAGAATCATCCATCATCGATTCCTGAATTATGATTTCTTTGGGTGATATTCTCATAAGCTCTTTCTTCAGTTTTTCATTTTTCTCTTGCCAGGGGATTTTGGAGGCAAGGAATTCTCCTGTAGAGAGGTCAATGTAAGCAATGGAGAGGTAATCATTAACCTTACCCAGTGCAGCGAGATAATTATTGGCACCTTGATCAAGAAAATCTTCATCGACAACTGTACCGGGAGTGATTATCTGTACAACATCCCGAACTGCAATCCCCTTACCATCTTTTGGAAGTGAAATCTGCTCGCATATGGCAACTTTCTTCCCGGCCTTGAGGAGTCGACCTATGTAATTCTGTGAAGCATGATAAGGTATTCCGCACATGGGAATACCATGTCTTTTCGTAAGAGTGAGATTCAATAGACGACTTACTTCAATAGCATCACTTTTGAACATTTCATAAAAGTCGCCCATTCTAAAAAATAGTACGCTATCTTTATTTTTATCTTTAATGGACAAATACTGCCGCATCATTGGTGTATCTTCGGACATGGTAAAGGATTATATAAGAAAACCCCGCTTATTTAAAGCGGGGTTTTCATTTGTAATTTATATTTTTTAGTTGAGTGACTGTAGATGCTCTAGAACCATATTGGTGATATCCACCTCTTCATTGTACCAGATCAATCCAGGAGTGGTTTTATCCATAACAATAGAAAACCCCTGACTCAGTGCAATAAAATTGATTGTTTCCATTAATTCTTTTGCAAACTCAATATCCTGCGACAAACTTTTCTGCTTTTCTGTAAGCTGGTTATTTTTTGTTCTGTAATAATCCTGCATATACTGTTTTTTATTAAAAATAATATTGTCCAGTCTGAGAGCCTCAGTCTCATCACCTTTATTTTCGGCAGTGAGTTTCCTCTCTTCATACATTTTGATCTCTTCACTCAAACGAACCAGTTCATTCTGTATAGTCTCTTTCAACTCTTCCAGCTCTCGGGTTGCCTGTGACTCTTTGTAAAAAGTCTGAAGGATTTTAGCCCTGTCAACTACACCAACTTTTGTAATTTGTGTGGCAAAAGACGACACTGTTGCTGCAAGCAGTAAAATTAGAATTAAGGAATATATTTTTCTGTTCATCACTTCTCCTTGAATTTACTGATATATATCTATACCGAACGAAATGACCAGGTCCAGACCCGCATCGGGAAAAGAATCATAGTCTGTGTCGGGATACCAGTCAATTTGACCATTATCTGATTTAAATTTTTTCACGAGATAGAGGGATATCGGGAATTGAGGATTCGATAATCTAAATCCTGCACCGAGTGAAAATTGAAATGAATCCAAATTCATAGCATTTAAATCACTGTCAGTTTCCCAAAGGCCAACCATATCGAGAAAGATATCGAAAGACAATATACTTTTCACGAGGGGAAATCTCAATTCTAAAGTATTATCCCAAAGATATTTTCCATCATCGATTGGTTCCCAACCTCTGGAAATAAACATCCCGTCAGCATAGAATCCATATTGCTCAACATCAACTTCTTCCCCGCCTTTATCCGCAAGAGCAGAAAATGCGGTATGGAATTTAAGGACACTTTTAAAATTAAAAGTATCCGATACTGGAACATCAAAAAGAGTCCAATAGGCATCGAACCTTGAAACAGATTTGATATATTCTGTTGATGACATGGGAAGAATTCCAACTAATGTCATCGTCTCACTGAGAATAAATCCACTGGATGGATCATAAGTCAGATCTCTTAAATCCCATGAAGCCTTACCCCACCACCTGTCGCTGTACAGCCATGTGTTCAGGTTTTCCCGAATAGAGTCACTATAAGGTCGGTAGATGGTGTCATCATAAGTTATATAATCATATCCCGCACTGATACCGGTTCCTACTCCCAGTCGTCCCACTGGAGTAATCCATGTATATCCGGTACTTACACCAAGAGATAGTGAGTGCCCTTCATAAGTCATCTGATAATCTTTACTAACATTATCATCAGCTGTTGATCCGGGAGCATTATCGACCACACCATCACCATTATTATCCCTATTGATGTAATCGCCATCGGTATGGGTATAACTCAACTCAACCCCTCCAGACCAGCGAAAACCGAAAAGCCTGGGCTGTGTATACTTAAGGGAGACACTCTGGCTGTCGGTCGAAAATTTTGTTTCAACACCGATGGTTTGTCCGGTTCCTAGAAAATTTCTATCAGACCAGCTGACTTGACCAGACAGGGGAAATCCATCTCCACCGGAAATTGCCAGACCAAATATTATGTCAGAAGTTTTTCCTTCTTCCACATTGATAACGAGATCCATGAGCCCCTGAGCGCTACCTTCAAAGGTCTGCGGTTCAACAGCAGAGAAGTATTGGGTGTTGTTGAGGTTATTCAATCCCTGCATTATTTTAGATTTATTGAATACATCTCCCACTTCCAGCGGGATGTCCCGATAGATAACTTCATCTTTGGTCTTCTCATTACCCTGTATAATGATATTCTCGATATGGGCTCTCTCTCTCTCGACAATTGTAACTTTATAAGAGATAGACCTGTTCACATCATCACGAGTTTCTTCCCGATTAATAGTGTTAAAGATATATCCATTTTCATAATAGAGATCGGAAATTCTCTGGTAGTCCGCAAGAAATTTTGATTGGTTGTACACTGTATCGATCTGCTGCTGAACGTTTTCCAGGAGTTCATCTTCAGAGTATATTTTATTCCCTTCAAATGAGATCCCTTTATAGGAAAACTGCTCACCCTCTTTGATAAAAAGAGAAATCTTTAAAAAGTTAATATTTTTTTCTTCATCTTTTACGATACTGTTTTCAACATTGTACACTTCAGCATCTATATAACCACGATCATGATAGTACTGCTCAATGGCCCGCTTATCCTCTTCCAGTTTATTTTCCTGAAATACACCTTTATTGAAAAGAGATTGTGTCTTGGTGGTCATCAGCCGCTTTAATGTGCTATCGGAAATATATTTATCATTACCGATAAATAATATTTCATTTATTTTAGTCTGTGTGCCTTCATCTATTGTATATACAAGAAGTGACGAGTTTTCCTCAGAATCTTTTTCTTCTTTCCCTTCCACTGTAGCATCGAGAAATCCTTTTTCCAGGTAGAGGTTCAGAATTGCACTCTCATCGAGGTTGACACTGGTCTGATTAACCATGTCACCCTTTTTGAGGAGTATAGCATCGAGGAGTTCTCCTCTTCGTAATCTCTGATTCCCAACAAACTCGATATCATCAATAACAGGTTTCTCCTGCACTTCGAATTCAAGAATAACAGAACTTCCTGCATCATCACCCTTCAAAGCGGATGGAATAATCAATTCAAAGTAATCCAAAGAGTAGAGTTTGCTCTGTATCTCGTAAAAAAGAGAATCAGTAAACTCGATGGAAATATATTCTCTGACCAAGCCGCTTAATTCTGTTGAGGATACAGTATCCAGCCCTGTAAATCTGATATCGACAATAGATTTGCCGAGATACCATTCTTCATCATTTTGTTGTGCAAATATATTTTGGGTCATGAACAACAGAAACAATATATTTATTGTGTAAAAAGTGCGTTTGAGCATCAATTCTCCTTAAACTAATATGAATACTGCCATGTAAAACTAATTGTATTTTGAGGCAGGAAATAATCTGAACCGGGATTGTTACTCGGATCGTATGACCAGTCAATTAAAACAAATGGCGTAATAAATTGCAAACTTAAATTTAAATTGAGTTCCATCCCACCTAAAGTAGATGATACACTGGACTCATCATAATCTACAACTAATGATCCCTCAAGATATAAATAATCGCCGATATATTCACCTACAAAAAGAGATGTATTTTCAAGATACCGAAGAAAATTTACAGTTGATCCATCATCATCGTAGTAATCCTCATCCTGCAATCGGGCCAGAATGGCATTTTCAATAATATTGGTATTAAAAGATACAAAATCCAGATCGAGAGATGATTTAATTGCCTCCTCAAATGGCTGCATTATTGTGCTCTTTCCAATCATTCCACCGGTTGCCACCAATAAAGATGCCACGCTGACATTGTCAGGATCATCAGATGGTATAAAAGATTGACCGAGTAATGCAAGTATCTCATTTTCATTTTTACTGGGAAAAGAGAGTAATTCGGGATTAAATTCATTAAACAAATAATCATCAAATAATAATGATATTGTCACATCATCACCCAACTCATCCTGTGTTACCACATCAGCTCGAACGTTCAACCATGGATTGAATTTAACCTGGCTTTCATTAAAATCTATATAGCCCTCCTGAAGATAAAATGTTTTATTAAAATAATTGATCTCTCCTGTTCTGATATCTATTTGTCCTTCAAGGGCCAGAACTTCTGATCTTGAATCATAAGCGATATTGAGTGTATCACCGTAATCGGCTGTAGCTTGTATTATCGGAACCTTTTTATTAGGAAGATAAAAGTTGACATCACGTCCTGTTTGCAGAGTAAGATCCACTATAAAACCATTTACACTGGGACTTTTATTCACAACCTTTACAGTGTCCATAACAGCTTCACTTTCTAAAGATGTATTGAGGTCATTACAGACCAGATCACCTTTAAGAAATCCCCCTTTCTTACTTCCTTCTATATGAGTGGTTCCGATAAAATGTCCGTCCCATGAAAAATTGGGAATTTCATAAGCGACTCTGGCACCGCTGCTTCCTGAGATATTGACATCAACACTGTATGTTGTCGGCAATGCCCCATCGAATTCAAAAGAGGAGTTAATCTCTATTTCTCCTCTTTTCAAAGGAATAACCAGAGGATCCAGGATCATAGTATGTCCATCGAGATAAGCTACCGTAGAAGCGGGACTGGGCGTTTCTGCAAGATAAGGAGTTTCTACCTCGATTTCATTAACATTGAGAACACCATAGAAGTCCGGATCGGATAATTGGCCACTGATTCTAAGATCTCCTGCAATATTCCCGCTTTTGAAAACAACATGTCTCTTCTGCTGAAATGGATCTACAGGCATAAAATAATTGATAAACCCGGGATCAAAATTGAAATTCTCGACTTCCATATTGATGATAGAATCGCGAATGGATCCACCTGCTGTCAGCCTCACAGGAAAGAGATCCTTCACAGCTAATGTTATCTCACCACTATCCAAATTGTATGAAGAGTCCAATATAGCTCCTTCATCGATTCTAGCCGTGATCAGACTTCTGTCTTTTTTTAGAACGATGTCAAGCTGTGGAAATGTTTTCATATCGTCCCAAATTACAGGAGCAACAGTGATAATGCCCTCAAGCTGACTGGTATTGAGTGTATCAATGCTATACAGGTCAAAGGAATTATCCGCTTTGATCAGTGCTGTAATTGAAGTAGATGCTTTAGAATTATTTACAACCTGTTTTACAGCTCCTGTAGCCAGCAATTTCCCCTTATTCATCTCGAATAGTACCAAACCACGATTAAACATGATTCCCTTGTAATTCAATTCAAGATCTGATATCCGAATGACATCTTTGTCTCCTCTGATATAAGAGGAAATCTCCATTGATTCTCCATTATAAACCATCTGATCGGTATGTATAACAGCATTGATGTCCGGTTCTTTTGCAGTGCCATTAAAAGCTAGATCTACAGAGAGATGGCCTGTCAATCCACTTTCACTCAAACGTTCAAGAGGGGAAGAGAGGATGGATGCACGCGATTCTATCTCACCATCTTTCATAACAAAAAAAAGATCATATTGCTCATCAGTTTTTCCTGTTTCATCGAAAAGAGAAAGCCAGGAGCTTATATCCCCCTGGCTATAGGTCATTCGCCCCAGACCTTTAAGAGAAGAAACTTCATCAGAATACTGAAAATTGTAAAAATTGCACCCCTCCTTATCAGCTTCTGCCGTAAAGAAAACTTCGGGAGATTTTAAAGTATATAAACCTTCGCTATTAAATCGGGTTTGATCAAACTTAACTCTCCAGTCGGATCGGGCAAAATAGCCAGAGAGATTGAGGTCAGCGAAGAGGTGGCTTTCCTGAAGGGGAATAGGCAATTGATCACTAGTAAGATTAAAGGTTGTATATCCTTCGGAATCTGTCTGAAAAAAACCATATAGATTATAATCACCTTCAATTAACATCTGCTCACCATCGTAAATGGCTTGTACACGATAGGACTTATCCTGCAGATCAAAAAGTGTAGTCATAATGTATTCATCATCATTGCGGCTTGAATTGACATACCCATTGAGGTTGTATTCATCCCATTGCATATTAAGATCATTGATTTTAAATCCGCTCGTGGAATAGCTTGCCGTAAAAGTGAGTCTGTTTGCTGGATCCTCTCTTGAAATCAGTTGAAAGTCGCTTATTTGAAAGTCTACAGTTTTCAAATCTGAAGAAAAGTAAATATCGCTATTGAGAGTCGTCCCCATGATCTCTTCAGGCAGAGGGATATTTCTCACACTTTCAGGAAGCAGTTGAACGACCTCTTCCGCCGGGATCTGATTTAACTTGATATAAGAGTTTATATTTATTTTATCTGTAAAATTTACAAGGGTATCAGCAGTGATATTGCCGGTGAAACCCGTTGAATCTGACATTTCTGCCCTTAGTGAAGCGGATAGATAATTTTTTTCAGGAAGAAGAACGACCCGAATATCATCTATGATACTATGCCCCATATGGA
>JADGDJ010000219.1 GCA_016744925.1 Spirochaetaceae bacterium | reverse complement strand
CTATATCTATATATGTCAATTCATATATAGATGTTTTTTATTTAGGAGGGAAATCATAGGTCTCTTCAAATATTCCAACAAGTTTTGAACTATAGGATTCTTCATCCTCACCGGATACTGAAATCTCCAATTCATCCCCCATCTCCAGACCCAGAGCCAGAAGATCCATTATGCTATTTAATTCCATCTCCATACCTTTAGATTTCAAGAGAATAGACCCCGTGTAATTTTGAGTTTCAGCTATAATAAGCCCGGAAGGTCTGACATGTATTCCCATTTTATTTTTAATAATTGCTGTTTTGCTTATCATTCTATCTCCGCTAAATTTTGAAACCAGTCGTAAGCATCTTCTCGATCTTCGGCTATATAGATGGGGAAATCAATCGATTGAAGAATCACTTTCCTCACACCCTTACCCACTCCCGACATGGCTAGAAAAATTTTCTCCTGTGAGTTCTTTTTTAAAAAATCGATAAGATTGCTTTTAAATGAATTGGATATAAAAAAACCATCCATATCAAGAAGGATCATATTGTCCTGATCATCTCTTCTGAGTTTTTCTTCTATCGATATAAATAAGGACATCAATTCGCTATCGTTTTTAGATTCCAGTGCTAAAAATTGTACTTCATCATCTTTCATATATTAAATATTATACTGTTAGAACTGAAAATTAAAAAATATAAAAAACCATCAATCGAGACGGGACATAAATTTTTTATATTCAACCTGACAAAAGCTTTCAACTTCAAAATTAAAAGTTTCATAGGATTTTAGAAACTTTTCTCCATATTCGCTCAAATAAGTCCCCACTCTGCTGTTTCCACCTTTTTGTCTCTCAAGAATTACTTCATTAAGAGATTTTTCCAGTTTATTTAAAATTTGGCAGGCCTTTGTATAGGACATATTCATTTCCTGAGCGGCTTTTCTGATTGAACCCTTACTTTGAATCCCTTTTAAAAGCCAGAGCACACCGATCCCCATAAAGGATTCACTGTTGTCATCTTCGATGTAGAGCCGGATCTTAAGATTCATATTTTTCCTTTTTTTCTTTTTAGTTTTTTCATATTAAAATAGAATATAATATATATATAATTACAGAAAAAGGTCAGGGGTTAACATGGCAAATGATACATTGGGGAAAAAAGTATTTTTTATATATCCTCATAGTGTAATACAGAATCAACTTATCCAGGAATTGATAGATAGAGAATATGAAGTGTATTTTATTAATGATCACAGTAAAATTGAATCTATTTGTGAATACTACACCTCCCCTATTATTTTTATCAATATAGATGAGGCTCTGGAGGAATCCCAGTGGGAAAAACTCATCCGGACAACAATAGAGAACGATTCAACCGGCCATGCAAAGATTGGTATACTGACATACAACGAAAACACTCAATTAGCCCAAAAATATCTCATGGATATTATGGTACCCTGCGGGTTTATAAAATTGAAACTGGGTGTGAATGACAGCACAGATATTATAATTAAAACACTTGATGCCAATGAGGTTAAAGGCAAGAGAAAATATGTAAGAGCTCAATGCAATTTAGATGAAGCGACATTAAATATCTCTCATAAGGGAAAACTCAGAGGTGGTAGAATCGTTGATATCAGTTCTGTAGGAATGGCTGTTCAGTTTGATGCGAATATGGAAATTGAAAAGAATACATACCTTAAAGACATTCAGTTAAAACTTCGCGGAATACTTCTACGAGTATCAGCTGTTGTTATAGGTCATAGACAGATCGAAGATAATCAAATGATTTACGTCCTTTTATTTGATCAGTATGTGACAAATCAAATAAAGTCAAAACTGAGATCCTATATAAATAGAAGCCTGCAGCATGAAATGGAAAGAAAGCTTAACATTAAATAATATCTTTTTTTGAAATATAAATAATGAACCGCTAAACTTAAAACAGATGCGTGTTAAATATTATTTAAGCATAGTCTTATTTATTTCACATTCACTATTCCCTGAAGAATAATTAAGCCTAGGAATAACATGGCTCGGCGAGTCTTTCATTAGCGGTCAGGTAACACAGGGAGTTCCGGAGCAAAATTTCTAGTAAAGAATCCACAACCAATCCCACTCTTCTGGGGGTAACAACAAATCTAGAGAGACCCGGTGGAAAAATAACCGGTGTATCATATCAAATTTATTATGCAGATAAATTGTCAATTGATTCAGTTCAAAAAAAACCTCAAAGTGAAGAAATAATAGAAATTTTAGAAACTCATCCCCAAAAAAGCTGTAGAGTCCATACAACTTTTGCTATATGATTGTGCCATACAATACAGCACATAATCATTGGGAGTCTTCATGGATCTACAACATATGAAAATGCAAATACTCTGTTTGGGGTTGGTCATTTTAGCAGCTTATCTCGGAGGTTTAATAGCCAGGAAGCTAAAAATTGGTGAAGTCATCGGTCAGATTTTCGGTGGAATACTGGTTGGTCCCCATTTTCTTTTATTGATGAAACAGTTATTCGGACATATTGATAACTTTGATAAGATTCTGCTACTTCATCCGCTCTACATATTTTTTAATGATAGTTTGATTGAATACTCTGAAATTTTTGAAAATTATCATTTTTTTGTGTTTCTCTTTTTGGGAATAATTGCGTTTTCTCTAGGAGAAGAGCTACATAGAGACAGAATTCGGCAAGTTGGTATCAAAGCAATTTATATATGCGTCCTGCAGGCGATGCTGACCTGGTTGCTTCTTTCAGTAGGGTTTCACTACTTATTTTCATTCTCCTGGATAAATTCTTTTCTCATAGGCTCTATCGGAATTGCTACAGCTCCTGCATTAATTTTTATATTGATGAACAAACTTAAAATTGAAGGTAAATTAAAAAGCATATTGGCAAATATTGTCGTTCTTGATGACATTATTGAAGTTATTTTCTTTTCCATATTCTTAAGTATCGCCGTAAGCCTTAATAAAGGCGGTGAATTATCATTCATGCATATCGCAACGGATCTCTTTATTGAATTTGCACTGGCTATAGCAATCGGCGCTCTAATCTTTTTAGCTCTAAAATTTACTTTAAAACCAAAACTTACTGAAGATCACGATGAAGATTCTGAAGAAACATTTATTGTTAACCTGCTGTCCAAGCATTCAACACCGTCAGTTGAAGTTCTGCTGATCATAATCGGATTTATTGCCATAGGGATTTCCGTGGCCATCAACTTTGAACTTCCTTTCTTGATAACAGCCGTTGTAGCTGGATTTTTAATCTCGAATTTTCATTCACATGCCATTTTTGATTCGTTAAAAATCGGGAATGTCATGCCTATATTCAATTTACTTTTTTTTGGAATTATTGGCTCAACTGTCAGGCTTGAGTCATTTTCTTTAGATTCTCTCGTTTTTATTCTGGGTTACATTCTATTGCGGGCAACAGGAAAAATCGTTGGAAACTATCTAGGTTGTAAAATTACACGTCAGGATCCCAAAATAACCGCTTGTTTACCAAAACTAATGCTTCCCCAGGCTGGTATGGCTGCTGTTGAAACTATTCTTGTATTGAGTGTCCTTCCCGGTACAGATGGAGAATTGATATTTAATACAATAATACCAGCACTTGTTGTTTTTGAACTGGGAGGTGCCTATCTATCAGAGAAGACATTAATTAAATGGAAAACCTGGGTAACCGGTGAAAAAGAAGCTTTCAAAGCTACTGGTAGATTGGATAATAACATTCATGATTTTATTAATTCCATTGGAAACAGAGCTATCCCAATGCTTGCGACGACCAAAGATCAGGCTGTTTTTGAATTATCAAAATTAATTGCATCTGAAATAAATATTAAGGATATATCGATCATAACCAATCCCATCCTTGAACGAGAAAAATTGAGTTCTACGAGTACTGGCAGTGGTATAGCCCTTCCCCATTGCCGCAGCGAATTTGTGGAGCATGTAATGATTGTCTGTGGAGTTCTTGAGAATCAAATAGAATGGGAGACGATCGATGGATTACCCTTGAATCTACTGTTTCTAATCGTATCTCCAAAAGACCAGCCAGATGAACATCTTCATGCGTTGAGGATGCTTTCCTCTTTATTATCAAAACCCGGGTTTTCGGATGAACTCATTGCTGCTGTCCGTAATGATCGCTTTTTAAGTTTCTGTGAAAATTTGGCAAATCAATTTGACACATCCCCCGCCGATACCTATACTCAGCGCAATAGCATTCCCAGAGGAGAATCTAATGGAAGATAAGTTTGAAGAGCTAGGCCTGGATCCCTCATTGGTCAAGGCACTTGAAATAGAAAAAATTTGTAGTGCCACCAATATTCAAAGCAAGGTAATACCTCAGATGAAAAAGTCGGAAGACCTTATCTTTCAATCAGCGACAGGTACAGGTAAAACGCTGGCTTACCTTCTGCCCTTATTTGAAAAAATCATCAAGTCTCCTAATGATATGAGAGCCATTATTCTGGCACCAACCCATGAACTTGTTATACAGATTCAGAGACAGATGGAACGACTTGTAAAAGATTCAGGACTTGCCATTACCTCTACACCACTGATCGGGGCCGCCAACATCCTCAGGCAAATCGATAAACTTAAAAAGAGGCCCCAAATAATGGTGGGCTCACCAGGACGAATCCTGGAATTGATTGAGAAAAAGAAAATTAAGCCCCATTCGATAAAAGTGATTGTACTCGACGAAGCGGACAGGCTGATGGACAGGCATAATGAAAAAACTGTCATTGATATAATAAAGAGACTTCCCAAAGAAAAGCAGATGATTATAGCCTCGGCCAGTATGCCGCAAAATGTAATAGAAAGAGCCGGATCGATGATGAATAATCCCGTTCAGATACTTTCTGCAGATGATCAATCTATACCGGAATCTATTACACATATCAGATTGATTGTAGAGCAGAGAAATAAAATAGATTTGTTGAAGAAGCTACTTAAAAAATTAGATCCACCCAAAGCCATTATTTTTGTCAATACGGTAGATATGATCGATAATCTTGCAGGCAAGCTGAAATACCATGAGATAAAAACTGAAAGCATCCACGGAACTATTCAGAAATTAGACCGTAAGAAAGTAATGAATGACTTTCAATCTGGAAAACTCAAAGTTCTCATAGCTTCAGATTTAGCGGCAAGAGGGCTCCAAATGGATGGAATAACCCATGTGTTTAACATGGATATTCCAGAACAGTCCAACGATTATCTCCATAGAGCCGGAAGAACAGGGAGAAATGACCAGGAGGGAATGGTCATATCCATAGCAACAAAATATGATGCTCCCCTTCTGCAGGATATTGAAAAAAACCTCAGAATTCAGATACAGAAAAAACGCTATTTCAAGGGTGAAATAACTGATTAATTCCAAACATCACTTTGATGAAATCCCGGCCGGCTCCATTTGAGCCTTAAATTATCGCCAGTTGATATTGGCTTTTTTTCGTTCTGGTATGAGTTTGTACTGATATTTAGGATATCCGATCATCACAGCACCGAAACATTTATGCCCCTCAGGCAGATTCAGTTCATTCAATAAAGGGCCGTAACTATTGGCTGCGGCGTTGAGAAATCCCGCCCAGCATGTTCCAAGTCCTCTGGAAGCGGCATAGAGTTCCAGGTATGTCATGGCTATAACACAATCCGCTTCAGCCGAGGGAAGATTCTCCTGTGCATGTACCAGGATCAGATGTGGCGATCCGTGTAGAATACTATCATTTCCCCTGTCCCAGCTGTTTCCAATTTTTGCCATAGTTGCTGCTGTTTTTTCATCAGGTATTTTTCCTGCCAGAGATTTTGTCCAATCGACAACAAGAGAAGCGAATTTATTCACTTTTTCAGACTCTTCAAAAACTGTCCATTCAACTTTCTGTTTATTGCTTCCCGTAGGAGCGTGTCTAGCCACTTCTATCAGATCGGAAAGTTCTCCATGACTTAACTTCTTATCTTTGAATCTACGCACTGAACGTCTGGATTTCAAAAACGCTGCCATATGCTCATCACCGGGAAGATTTTTTTTATCGATTTCAGAACATTCTGATTTTATCATACTTTCAAGTGAAAATGCTCCTGTGGGACAGATTGCCACACAATGGCCACAATCAATACATGACTCGGAAGCCCCGACGATCTCTACGGGAACTGTTTCCTTTGCGGCAGATTGAATTACCTGTGTAGGGCAGTCAATTGCACAAAAGTTGCATCGCGTGCATTTGTTTTCATCAATAGTAAAAAGTCTCATTTATTCTCCATGTCTATTTTTTTAATTATTAAAAAACTCTTAAAGAGCATTGTCATCGTTTTACGTATAGAATCTGTTGATTTTTCTAATTTCATCCTCAACAGTGCTCCTTCCCATACATCCCAGCAGAATCCGGCAAGTTCACTGGATCCCAGATCATCTCTTATTTCACCTGTCTCCTGCCCATGTTTCAGGTGAAAAGCAATACGGTCACACCAGTTTTTTTTAACCTGATTAAGTGTTTCCCGGCAGATTTCACTTGATTCAGCCAGTTCTCCTGCCAGATTCCCGATGAGGCACCCGCTTGGATTTTCCACCGATTCCTGATTGGAGATCATTTTTTCAAAGGCGTTCTGAAGCATCTCTGCCGGAGCATAGGATGAACCTTCTGCTATGTAACTTTCCCAGTGTTCATCGAGAATATGAGAATAGTGCCTGATAATCTCTGCGGCAAAAGCTTCTTTACTTTTGAAATAGTTATAAAAAGAACCTTTGGGAATCCCAAGAGCATCGACAATTTCTTTTATCCCTGTCCCGTGATATCCCTTTGTGCTGAACATAGCTACGCCTGTATTCATAAGATTTTTTTTTGTATCAGTATTATTCTTCATTTCATGAATATATGACCGGTCGTCTCAACAAGTCAACAGGAACAGATCATAATTTTTTGGCATTATATATTCATAGTATCGTTTAACAGTTGACTCAACTCTGAAAGAATATATGGTTTATTGATAAATCCTGCTAATCCCTGTTTTTGTAATGATTCAATTTTTTCATTATAGGTATATCCTGACACGATAATGACTTTGCAGTTCTTATCTATTTCCTTCATCCTGTGAAACACATCAGAACCGTTTATTCCTGGCATAATCATATCCACTATAACAATATCAATTTCTGAATGTTTCTCATTGAAAATATCAATAGATTCCTGACCGCTTCCAGCCAGAGAGACAGAATAACCTATAGATTCAATGATCTCAGCACCTAAGGTCCTGTTAAGTTCTTCATCATCAACAAGTAAAATCGTCCCCTGTCCGGTCAGTAATAAACTTTCCTCTTTCATTTCTTCTTCTGATTCATCTGAACATGGCAGCAATATGGAAAAGCTTGTCCCTTTTCCAACTTCACTCTCCACAAGGATTTCACCATGGTGATCCTGAATAATCCCATACATGGCAGATAAACCAAGCCCTGTACCTTTCCCCTGTTCTTTTGTTGTAAAAAATGGTTCGAATATTCTTTTCATATTTTCTGGAGGAATTCCCACACCAGTATCTCTAACTTTTATCTTATAATATTCACCGGCTTCTAAATCAAATGTACTGGAA
>JADGDJ010000218.1 GCA_016744925.1 Spirochaetaceae bacterium | reverse complement strand
TATGTGTATCGCCAGTAGATAAAAATCCTTTCTCAGTCCATGGAATTGAATTATGGCACTCTCCGTTTTTTTGAAGTACAATTTTAACAATTGCAAAAACTTGAGGAATCGTGGTAAATAGATGCTTAATCTGGAAGGGATCAATAATATACGAAAAACAACCTGGCGCAATCTCCGCCCGGGAATGATCGTTCTCCAGGGCTTCACCATTAACGACAAAGCTCTCCCGGAACTCTACGACTACCCCATTTTGACAATCGGACTGGTCCAGCAACTCTTCACCCGCTATAAACTACTGCACAACAGAGAGCTCATTGTCGCCGATATACAACCGGGATTTCCTCCCGACGAAATCTCTGATCAGATAATAGACAATAAAAGAAAACTAATATCTCTCAACTCACTGCGGCGGGATCTTTCTAAGGAAAAAAGAAAAATACTGGAAGAATTAAATCTACCACCTGATCTGGAAATCCCATTATTAGGTACCGATTATGTTGAAAAGGACTTTCTTATAAAAGACACATACAGCTCATTTTCCTCACTATACGGCTTGGGTTCTCACCGAACCGCTATTCCTTCATTCTTTGAGAATCTCGACCTTGTACTCTCTCTCGGAGATATTCTTGCCAATAAACTTACTAATAAATTCAATCTTCCCGAAGATAATGAAGTGATGCTCCACCTTGTGGTCGACTATTCACGCAGCATGGAATCTGCCGGAAAACTGAGTATTGTGCTTTCGGCAATCAACTTTTTTCACACATTAATAACAGGGTCTTTGGAAAAGACAAAGATCCAGTTGTATACTTTTTCTGATATCTGCCGCCCTGCCGTGTATCCCCTGACAGGAGGTGAGATGAAAGGCGGAGAAACAAACTACAGCTCTTTCATGAAAAAAGTCCTGCATCTACGCGACAGAGATATTTACAACAAGGTTATCCTTTTCACCGATGGCAAACCATCTGACAGAACGGAAACTTTAAAGATAGCGGCTTTGTTTAAAAAGAATAAAGTTGATTACACACAGCTTATTTTCGCTATTAAAGAAGAGCAGCGTGAGGAGATCCTTATCAATGGGGAGTTTGACCATTCTTTAGCTGTCGACTCTATCATCAACAATAAGGATATGAAGGATAACATGAGTTCAAAACTTCTAAACAACGAGGAATTGGAACTGAAATTAAACCGTATCTTCGACGAGTTCACTGAGATAGCCGAAGCAGCCGGCGGCAACCAGGTTATAGTCAAAATCAACAGCCTTATGAAGATGATTTCCATTGAATGTTACGACCGCTATATGGGCCTACTGACACAATCCGGCGTTTCATAGTACACTCGCCAGATGAGCAAATGCACAAAATCATTCAATATTAAAAACGTTATTATCATCTCCTTCGCCCACATGACACACGATACCTATTCAGCTTTCCTCGCCCCCATACTGCCCATCCTGATCGAGCAGCTGGGAATCACTCTGTTTATGGCGGGAATGCTCGACGTCATAAGGAAAATACCTTCACTTCTCAACCCCTTTGTCGGGATGGTTGCCGATAAAATCCGGGTGAGTTTTTTTATAATTTTAGCTCCCCTAATCACAACGCTCTGTATGAGTTTTCTGGGAATGTCTCCCAACTATATCGTTCTCGCTGTTCTCGTTTTCGTATCGGGAATAAGCGCCACTCTCTTTCACGTTCCCAGTCCTGTACTTATAAAATACTATTCAGGAGATCAGATCGGCCGGGGAATGAGTTATTACATGCTTGGCGGTGAGCTGGCCAGAACACTGGGACCACTGATCATCCTCGGCGCCGTCTCTCTCTGGGGGCTCGAGGGAACATTTAGAGTCGCTCCTTTAGGAATAGGAGCATCTCTTCTACTCTTCTTACAGTTCAGAAAGGTAAAAGTACACAAACCGTCACAAAAGAGCGGCAATACGGGAACCTGGAAAACATTCACTTCCCTTCTCCCCCTTTTCCTCACTATCGGGGGAATCATCTTTTTCAGATCTGCCATGAAATCAGCCCTGACGATCTACCTGCCGACCTATCTGACCGGCAAAGATCAGACAATCTGGATTGCCGGAATATCACTTTCCGTTTTACAGTTTTCCGGTGCTGCCGGTACTTTTCTGGCAGGTCCCATCTCAGATAAGCTGGGAAGAAAGAGAGTCCTGCTTATAACTTCGATCATCAATCCCCTGCTTTTTATGCTCTTTATAAACACTAGTGGTGTTTTTGTTTTTCCCGTACTCATCCTGACCGGATTTTTCCTCTTCACTTCCGGTCCCGTAATACTGGCACTGGTTCACGATATAAATTCGGAACACGGCTCTTTTATCAATGGAGTATACATGACTATCAATTTCCTTTTCGGGTCAATCATGACTCTCATTGTGGGAATTATGGCTGATAAAATAGGTATGGATTCAACATACAGGATTGCCGTTTACATCACAGCTGCAGCTATCCCCTGCGTATTTTTTCTCAAAGAAAGAGAGAAAACATAAACCTTATAGTATAATTATTGTAAGTGAAAATAGTGGAGAAATTATGAAACAATTTGCATTGACAATAACTCTCTGTATGATGACTTGGTTCCTAGTTGCTCAATCGATCGATATTTGGGGAGAGATTTTCCCACCTTTCGGATATGAAATAGACGGTGAAAGAGCGGGAATGACTACAGAGATTGTAAACTACTTAGTCGAAGACTCGGGTGTTCAAGTGAATAAATGGTACATTGCTCCCTGGGCAAGAGCATTCGCAGAAGGGAAATCAAAACCCAATACTTTGCTGTATACTGTTACACGAAAACCAGATCGCGAAGATTTATTTCATTGGATTGGTCCGATTTGTGATCGTTCGATACAAGTATATAAATTAAAAACCCGAAACGATATAGTCGTAAATTCGTGGGAAGATGTCAACAATTATTGTGTAGGAAGTCTTCGGAATGCCTCCTCGACTGAGACTCTTGAATCACATGATGTTATTCCCGAAAAAACAAGCACTCTTAAGCAATTGGTTAAAATGTTAATTGCAAATCGTATAGATTTGATCAATATACTAGATTCCTCCCTGGCTTACCTTGCCAATGAGGAAGGGGTCTCAATGTCAGAGTTTGAATCAGTAATGGTGGCCGATGAATCAAAACAATTTTATATTGCACTGAATATAAATACATCGCCTCAAATTGTAGAATCTTTTCAAAAATCATTTGAAACAATGAAGAAAAACGGAGAACTTCAGAAAATTTTATCTAAATACAAATTGACAGGTCAATAAATTTATTACTAATTATACAGGATTTGAATTATAATTTTAGAATGAATCTTTATGTGAAAAAAATAAGTATTGTCATTTTACTTATATCAACACTCGGGATAACTGTTAACGAAAAGATCACTGGCGAAACAATTATATTATCTACAGGTGAGTATCCGCCCTATAATTCAGAGTCATTATTGTATAAGGGTTTGGTTCCAAGAATTGTCACAGAAGCATTCCGCTTAGCAGGGGTTACAGTAGAGTATATTTTTTATCCTTGGAAAAGAGCTTATATAATGTCAGCGAATGGTGAATTAGACGGAACAATTCAATGGCTGTATTCCTCAGATCGAGAAGCAGATCATTATTACAGTGATGCAATCATGGAGGAACGATTTGTCTGGTTTCATTTGGACAGTGAGCCATTTTCCTGGGTGGATTTGAATGACTTAGAAGGACTTATTATAGGAGCTGTTAGTGGATACACCTATACAGAAGAGTTTTACAATGCTGTAGATGAAAATCGTATACAGGTTGATTTTGCTTCGACTTCACTACAGAATATTTCCAAACTGCAGTATAAACGCATACAGGTTTTCCTTGAGAATATCGATATAGGGAATCATCTTTTAAATACTCATTTTTCAGCACAAACTATCAATTCAATCACTTATCATGAAACCCCATTTATTTCTGATAACAGTTATTTACTTCTTTCGCGTATCAATCCAGAAAGCCGACGGTTACTGGAATTGTTTAATGATGGATTAAAAAAATTGAAAGAAAATGGTCATTATGAAAAATATATACAAGAATCTCGTCAGGGAAATTATATCCAACCAGAAGTGAAATAATCAAATTAGTGCATTAGAACGAAAATATACTCGTTTCATATCAATATCCTTATAAAATCGGAACATTTTTTCCTAAATTCCATACTATTCCTTTCCCAAGATGGATTTTTTCTCAACTTCAATATAATTCATACCATAAAAAACCGAACTTATATGCATCGCCTGTAAGAACTCTCCATTTTTCAGCATTTTTACAGTATCACTATAAGGTTTTAATACTGTTTCTAAATCCTCAGTTTCATCCAAATGAGGAGTTTTTACCTTTTCAAGATTCAAGGCCAGAAAGCAATAGGTAAGGTTATTGTGGTTGGCTGGATTGGGGGAAACAATCCCTGTCTGAATAAAATTTTCACTAGTGTAACCGGTCTCTTCAAGCAATTCTCTTCTGGCTGCATCCATTGGCGACTTATCTTGCTCTTCCATAGCGCCACAGGGTAATTCTAATACTGTTCGCCGAAGACCATGCCTGTATTGTTTAATTAAAACAACTTCATTTTTTTTAGTAATTCCAAAAACATTTACCCATGTCGGATACTCCAAAACATAATAAGGTTGAACGATTTTTCCATCTGGCATACTGCATTTATCCACCCGGACTTTCAGCCATTGGTCATCAATCAGGTAATTTGACTCTTCTATTTTCCAATTCATAGTATTCTTATTATTATTCATATTGATCATTTTATAGATTATCCCTATTTCATTGAAAGTATTTCTCTACAATAGTGTCATATCTTCCATCCTTTTTGAGCTGGTCAAGGGCCAGTTGGAATTTTTGAATGATACTGTCGTCGATACTCTTATTAAAAGCAAACCAGAAATTATAATCATCGTTTAGAATCATGACTTGTTTTACATCGTTCCACATATATCCCTCTTTATTTAGTGCATGTGCAAGCATGACGTCATTCATAACCACTAAATCAATCCGACCGGCAATAAGCATTTTGAGACTCTGTATCTCTGAGGTTAGTTCTTCGATGTTTTCCCTGGGGACTCCAGCATTAAGAAGGTCATCCACTGCGGCATATCCCCGCCCAACTCCGATTCTAAAAGAACCGGCATCCTTAAGTTGTACGATACTTATATCTGTATTGCTTCTGAGACTGTAAAGAGCAAAGATCCGTGGATATATAGGTCCGACCCATTTATATAACTGCTCACGCTTCTCATTTCGAGCAATACCAAGACTGAATGTATTTTCACTTTCAGTAAGTACCATGAACATTCGAGGGGCTGGGTAAAATTGTATTCTGATGTCTATATTTTTCAGCTCTGTAAGCATTTCCCAGAGAAGATCCATATAAAATCCTTCTGGATTTCCATCTTCTGTATACATCAAGGGGGGAAGTTCAGTACCGACAACTTCATAATTATCAGCCGGAAGAGGTATAGCGATTCTTAGATAGAATAATATAACAAAAAGCACTTTTAACATAACAATCACCTTTCAAAATAATATTAGGTCTTATCCGAATATTCATTGATGCGGGTAGATTACAGCATAGGCTAGTTCGTGCTACTCCGTTATTCTTTAATAACACAATTACAATAGCACTGCATTAATTGTAAGAAAAGTATGAAGGAAGTACAAGATTAACTAGAAAGAACCAAATGAAACCTCTAGGAAGTAATTTGTATTCGATCTCCACCCTTGACGACAGATCCAACATTTTCAACAATACTGTTCATATACTCAATATAGAATACGTCTTTAGATAGAGACCTTGTCTTTTCTGATCCAAAAACGATGTAATTCTGAAGCCGGGTTTTTATAGCGTAATGTACAATATGTTGTCTTTCCATCCTGATTTTTTAATCCTGAGACCTCTTTTTTTTTTAATCTTGAGTTAACACATGTAAGTTCATATTTCCCATAGAAATTGAAATAATCTCCTATAGGAATAACGGGTATATACCTATTATAATAAAAAAATCATTGTCGACAGCTTAGGAAGATAAAAAATCGCATATTTAGGAGATAACATGCATACAAAGCGAATTGGAATATATGGTAATGTTCCAAAAGATTCAGACGCAATAAAAATTATTTCTTCAATTTTAGGTTATGACCCTTTTCTTATTGCTCATGTAAAACAAGATCAAATTATTGCCCCATTTTGCGGTAGAGCAAACAAATTCGGTTCTCACTTCACTCTCTATGATATTTTTTCACCAACCGATTATCAACAAGTTATTGTACGGGTTAAAGAAATTGTCAGAGACACCTCCCCTTTTCACTATTCCTTTTCTGGTTTCTCTGGTTATGTTCGCGGGGATTATCAGGGGAAGTCCATTTACAATGATACCTCAAAAACAGTTTTAGCGTTAGATTTTGATGAAAATGATATCAAAAAAATTAATCAAATCCATTTCGATGTTGTTCAGGGAATTCAAGATCTACGAATGAAAATTGAGCCTGAATTTGATAAGAAAATTTTTCAAAAAGTTCCTGAGTTATGGGAGAACATTCAAAATTTTGGAGCTCCTTATGTTCTGGATCATTATTCTCCGCATTTAACATTAGCTTCAAAACTTGATGGCTCAGAGGAAACCTTATCCAAACTGATAAAACACTTGGATACAAAATATGGTGATCGAATTATTGGGCAAAAGATTCCTTTTGATCGAATATATGTTTATGAAGAAATTTTAAGTGGAAAATTTTCGGGACATTTCTATATTAAAGAAGAAATTCCGCTCATACCCATCGTCAGAAAAGGATAGAGAATCAGTAGCTTTTATTAACAATAATGAGAAATTTCCTTTGACAGAGCTATCCTCCTGCATTATATTGGTATATACCAATTACAGGAGTGGTACATTTGCTAAAAATCGAAATAAACAGAGATTCTACAGTCCCCGTTTACAGACAGATCACACAGAGCATTACCCGTCTGGTAAAGCAGGGCGCTCTTAAACCGGGAGACAAGCTGTTTCCTGAAAGAGAGTTAGCCGAAGAGTTAAACCTATCGCGCGGCACCATCAAAAAAGCCTATGGAGAACTTGAAAATAACAACGTCATTGAGGTAGTTCAGGGCCGTGGTTCCTTTATTTCCCGAAATCAGGATATCCTTGTGCAGAGCCGCAAAGACCGGGCAGTTCAATTGATCAACAGCACATTGAGTGAACTGGAAGATCTCAACTTCTCCCATAGGGAAATCACAACATTTTTCCAATTAATGCTCATGAATAGAGAGCAGAAAATCAATAGCTTTCACATTGCAGCCATTGACTGCAACAAAGAAGCTCTCACCGTTTTTGAAAAGCAGCTTCAGTATATTTCAGGGACAAAAATAACAAAATATCTACTCGAAGAAGTAACAGGCCACGAAGATCCCGAAAGACTGCTGTCGGGTTTTGATATCATACTGACCACATCAACACACTACAACGAAGTGATTACATTATGCCCGAAAGTGAGCTCGCGGGTACTTCAGGCAGCGCTTACTCTGGGACAGCAGACTATTAT
>JADGDJ010000217.1:1332-7597 GCA_016744925.1 Spirochaetaceae bacterium | reverse complement strand
TGGTCTATTAAAAATCAGAAAGAAGTCCTCATCAACGATTTAGATAAAGAATACAGCTCCTACATCAATAGTAGGGCTCATTACGGGTCCGGACCAAGTGCTCAATCTCTTATTACAGTGCCCATATTTATGAGAAACAATGAAATCGGTGCATTGGCCATTCAGAGCTATCGGAAAAACGCCTATAAAGAAGAGCATGCGCAATTGGTAAAATCATTAGCTGCCTATCTCTCCATTGCCTTTGACAATTCCAACAATTATAAAAAAGTTCTTGAATTGAATAAAATCATTCTCACAGAAAAGGAAGAACTGGAATCGGCTAATAAAAAAATTACAGAATTGGCTACTCACGATATCCTCACAGGACTCGCCAATAGACGGGTATTTTATGAAATGCTGGAAGCAGCCATCGAACAGGCTAAAAGAAGAACTGAAGTATTAGCGGTTTTATTCATTGACCTGGATAATTTTAAGCCCATCAATGATACGTGGGGTCACAATATAGGAGATAAAGTTCTCATTGCTATAGCCAGAAGAATTAAGAAAGCCATTAGAGCAGCAGATTCAGTTGCGAGAATCGGTGGTGACGAATTCCTCATACTCCTCAATCCCGTAAAAAATAGAAATGAAGCGATAAGAGTCGCAGAAAAGGTGCTTGGAAAAATTGAAGCACCTCTCGAAATTGGTGAGATTAAAGTTCGTGTAGGAATGAGTATCGGCATCAGCATATGCACTAACGGAGAATGCTCAGCAGATCAGCTTATCATCGATGCCGATTCCGCAATGTATAGGATAAAAAAAGGTGATAAAAACGGAATCGGCTTCTATCGTGAAGATTTGTAAATATTTTCATTTACAAGCATTTCCAGTTGATCAAAATGCGTAACGAAGCCTGTATCGGAGATATCTTCAAGGAATTTTGCAATCGATAAACCGGCAGCATTCGCGATATCCGGACGATCCATTTCCATATACATAGCTTTAAATGTCATTAGGGCAATAAAAAGTGTTCTCTTTTCGGCCAAAGCGTTGATAATTGCTGTTCGGCTATCACCATTGAAACAAGTCCAGGAATCTGAAGAAAAGTCAAATATAGATCTCCAGTTGAATAATTGGCTCGCTCCGATATGGGAAATGAGCGATGGTCTGTATTCAACAAGTTCATCGAGTATTTCAATCAATTCAGATTGGTATTTTTCCACAATGATTAGTCCCTTAAACAATTTTTAGTTTCTACATTCTACATCCGTTTCACTCAGACTCAAGTACTTTTTTAAAATAGGAGCGGATTTCTCTCAAAAGAGATCCGCTCCCGATAATTATTTAATCAATATAAATTCTACACGTCTGTTTTTCCAGGCATTTTCTAGATCGCTGTGAGGAACAACAGGATTAGTTCCCCCTTTGCCCTCAACATCAAGTCTGCCCCGGGGAACTCCCAGAGAAATAAGACTATCGCGAACTGTTTCTGCCCTCTGTAGAGAGAGAGGCTGAAGTTCTTCGATTTCCTCTTTTTCTGCAAGTCCCGAATTGTAATATTTTGTACTGGCGGCATTACCTTCTATAAGGATTTTGTAGCTCGAGTACTTTTTAAGAATCTCAGCAATTCGACCGAGTATTTTCTCATTCTTCTCTTTCAGGTCACCAGCATCATTATATTCAGCACTATCCGCTTTAAATGTAATACTGGAAATCTGTATTTTAAACCGATCTCCATCGCGTACAACAAGTACGTCTACAGGAATCTCTCCGTTTACAATTCTGCTATTCCCAAGGATATCACTGGCAGTAAAAATATAAGTATAATCCTCAGCGGACTGCACAAGTTCGCCTTTCATAGATCTACCATCCCAGATGATTCTCTCAGAAGGACGACCACGTCCTTTAAACGATATAAACTCTCTTCCCTTAGGGTCATTGATAACCATAGACCAGTCTTTTACAGGACTGAGATCATCGACGGCAATGGAAATATTTAATTCATCATCCACATTATCATCATCAGGAGAAAATGGCTCAGGCTGCATGAGCAGTCTCACATCGGGAGCACTATTATCGAGAATAAAAGGTGTTGACTCTATAACCGGTCTGTTTCCCTTATTGTATTCGATAGATAGCTGTGCTATGTATTCTCCTTCTACGATTGAACCGCTGTCACTTTTACCATCCCACTCAATTTTAGAAGGTACAACCGAAGTCTCACCTTTGAATGATTTGACGGAAGTTCCATCTGAAAGCATCATGCTTAAGGTCCAGTCTTCAATTCCATTGCGATTGCTCACAATTATGGAAAATTCCTGACTATTAATTCCACTGGTCAACGATGGTGCAAATGAGTTATTTTTTACGGTGAGGAAAACCGGGGTATCACTAGTATCCAAGACTATGTCATCAAGAACTTTAACTGTTTTATTTCCAGCGGCATCTTCACTTTGAACAGTGTATATATATGATCCATCGGCAATCTTATTCCCCGAATCGTCATTTCCATCCCACTCTATAGAAGAGAGTTTCTCACTCCAGAACCAGGTTCGCACAACTGTTCCCGAGGAATCTATGATCTGACCATAAAACTCGTCTTCACTACTTGAACTCTGATTGATATTCATAACATCTTTCTGCTTATCTCCATCGGGAGAAAATAGAGTATACAGTGAGCTAACTGTAATTTCAGGGCTTACGGTATCAATTGTAAAGGCAGAAGACCCTGCTTCCCTGATATCACCTTTCTCAAATTCCACTGTTATATGAGATGTGTACCGGCCATCTACCGCAACAGATCCACTGTCCGCTTTACCATCCCATTTTATTTCTCCGGGAATCCGACTTGTACCAGACCAGCTTCTAACAGTTTGTCCACGTCTATCTTGTATTGCGATTTCATAGGATTTAATTCTGCTCCCTTCTTTGATTATAGGATGCAGTTCCAGAGAGTCCTTAATGCGGTCTCCATTAGGAGAAAAGGCGTCAAGGTTGATAGTAATAGCGGCTTCTGTATCACTATTATCCAACTGAACAGTGACAATATTAGACTGACTACTATTTCCCGCTTTATCTGTAGCAGAGAGAATATAACTGTATTCTCCATCGGCGGCCAGGTTTCCATCATCTTTACGTCCATCCCAATTGAGATTTTGATCCAATCCATTTTTCCAACTGAATGTTTTAACAGGATTGCCCGACGCATCTTTTATAATCCCTACCCACTCGTCTTCAGGTGATCCGGTTTGAGAAAACCGGGCTTCATCCTTATTATCGTCTCCATTTGGCGAGAATATCGTATCCATTGCGGATAGAGTACTGACAGGCGGTGTTGTATCAACATTGAATTCTGCTGATTCCGCTTCGGGATTATATCCATTCTGATACTTTATAACAAGTTTACCTCTGTATGAATCTTCATCGATAACTCTGTTGCGGTTTATACCATTATAAGTAATAGTTTCGGGAACCGGTCCCCAACCATCTTCTTTGCTGGAAAATGTATAAATAACTAAACCGTTACTATCGAGAATATCGAGTGTCCATTCAAGGACCCCTGTTTTCACAGGAACATCGAGAGTAAAAAGAAGTTCCTGTTCACCATTTTCGCTGGCAGGAGCAAACCAGGCTTTATCGATATAGACATTGACAGGAGGTTTTTTCGTATTCACTATAATATTTGAAATGATATTATTCTTGACGGAATCCAAATTCTCTTCTATTTCAATCTCTTCTATCTCGTATTCCGAATCAGAGAGTAAATCCTCTCCCGAATCGAGATCATCCCAGACTGTTGAATTCTCGACTGCTTTTTTTACAGTATTTCCGGCTTCATCAATTGCTATTACCTGATATTGATAAACTCCGTCGGCAACAAGATTACCATCCTGATCGGTTCCGTCCCAGACAGCATTGTCCAAAGTACCGTACCAGACAAATTCTTTAACTGTATTTCCAGCAGCATCAGTTACAAGACCTTTCCACTCCGACTCATCAGATCCGGACTGACTGAACTGAATAATGTCCTTATTGCCATCTCCATCGGGAGAAAAAATAAGATCTGTACCCTCTATTGGTTCAAGTTTTACAGCAGGGGGTTCTGTGTCAATGATAAAAGTTCCCGTGAAAGGTTCTGTAAAATTTCTATTATCATCCCAGAAGAGTATTTCAAAAGCGTATGAACCATCAGAAACCATTTCACCCGTATCGGCCTTACCGTCCCAGCGGAAAGTTTCGGGAACAGGAGTCCCCTCTTTAGCAGAAACCAGTCTGGCAAAAAGATTCTTGATAGACTCATTCTCCGGTCTCTCATCCTTATTGTATATCTCTTTTTCGATATATCCCTCTCCGCTTTTTATAATAAGAGAATAACCCTTGAGGTACCTCTCATCATTAATAGTAAAAGGAATAATCAGTTCGTCCTGTATACCATCAAAATTGGGAGAAATGTACTGTATTTCACCGAAATCAACTTCCAACTCCGGAGGATTGTCATCGAGAACTCCGAATGGAATAGTGACACCGCCACCAAATGCCCAAACATCATCGTAAAGAGGAGCAGCGGCAATATTGATATTCATTTCACTTGATCCGAGAACACCTTCATCTTCATTACTTCCAAGAGGTATTTTGACTGAAATACCAACTGAGGGAATAAGAGTTCCCGCTTCACCTGCGACAGCATCTCTAAATGACATAGATAGGGAAGAATCTATTTTAATCATATTGGCAATTAAAATATCTGTACCGATATCAGCCTTCAAATCTGTAAA
Organism: Spirochaetaceae bacterium; assembly: GCA_016744925.1. Classification (GTDB taxonomy): domain Bacteria; phylum Spirochaetota; class Spirochaetia; order DSM-2461; family DSM-2461; genus Spirochaeta_F. The sequence continues at coordinate 2,843 of JADGDJ010000217.1, read as the reverse complement.
TGTAGGAGTTCTAAAATCTGCCTGTACAGTCCAGACAAAATCATTTTTATTGATTAGATCGAATTGCATTCCTGATCCAAGTGTAAAATTCCCCGGAATAGCACCATCATAACCATTTATAGAATCTCCATATCCTTTACCCATATTCGCAAGGGTGATTCCCCATCGGAAGTTTTTCATAAACCCGAGACTACCCGGCATATGGATAAAACCGAGATTTAATCCTGCTCCCCAATCACTTTCAGTAGAGGTCCCATAGGAACTCCCTGCGGAAACCGTAATTCCGGAACCGATATACAGGTCTGAGTAGAGTTCTTTGGAAAAAGAGAAATTTCCTGTGAAAACATTCCCGTAATCCATGACTGATCCCTCGATCGAATCGCTTCCAAGCCATCGCAATGACCCGGTTAAAACTCCGAACCTGGTGGGAAAAGAAACCGCTCCGTTGAGAGCATGCCCGGATCCAGAATAATCACCCAACCCTTGTAGATTTATGTAATTCACATCGGCAGTTGTCCTTTGAAAACCCGCTGCCGAAGCGGGATTGTACATTGTATTGTGCGGTGTATCCATATCGGTAACATGGACTCCTCCACTCAGATTCTGAATTGAGTAGAGACTGAATGCAAGATCGCCCTCTGACTGAACCGATTGCGCAGATGCCGCCAGTGCCGATATAATGAATATGACAGTAGCTGTGATTTTTTTCATTGTATAATCCTCCTTACGGATTTTACATCTTTCTATTAGATATTTATTATATCGTACAGTTTACTTATATCCAATATTTTCGGTGTTTAGAGGGTGTTCTATGAATAAAAAATGGTATTACGATGATGATTTCTGGATAACATACGGACCTGTCATGTTTGACAAGGAAAGAGTCAAGTCAGCATCTTTCGAGATAGACAATCTCATAATGCTGGCTGACTTGAAACCAGGAGATTCAGTACTGGACAGTTGCTGTGGACAGGGTCGTCATTCTATCATATTTGCTGACCGCGGTTTTAATGTAACCGGTGTCGATGTCACTGAGCCCTACTTAAAAACCGCGAGGGAAAGAGCGGTTTTGAAAGGATTAAATATTGAGTTTATCAAAGAGGATATACTGAGTTTCTCTAGAGAGAATGCCTATGACGGAGCCACAAACCTTTACAATTCACTGGGATATTTCGAAAATCCTGACGACGACATGGTATATTTTAAAAATATCTACAAATCGCTCAAACCGGGTGGAAAATTTATCATTGAATGTACAGGGAAAGAAGTCATTTCCCGCGATTTTAGAGATTGTTTCTGGTATGAGTACGATGAGTTCAAAATCATGGTCGAATATTCCATCAATTTGAATTGGACAGAACTCGAAACCAGATGGATTTTCCTCAAAGATGGCAAAGAAACCGACGCCGTTTTTCGACATCGGATTTATTCAGCTCTGGAACTTGCCCGTCTTCTATCGGAAGCTGGATTTAAACAGGTAGAATTTTTCGGAGATTACGACGGAATTCCAT
>JADGDJ010000217.1:0-1322 GCA_016744925.1 Spirochaetaceae bacterium | reverse complement strand
CTATTGCTGAGAAATAGACCCGTATTTTTCCAGAGTTATATGAGTAAAGTCTCCATGCTGAAGATCAAAGAGAACTTCAGCACCGGATGAATAGATCACATTTTTATCTTTTGTAACAAAAACAGCTTCCGAGTTTTCAATGGTCTCGATAAGTGTAAGCCCCTCTTCCACACCTAAAATGAAGAGGCTGGTGGAAAGGGCATCGGCATCAATGGATCTGTCGGCAATTATTGTCACAGACGCCAGATCGTTTTCTACAGGATAACCGGTTTCGGGATCCAAAATATGATGATATCGCTTCCCTTCAAAATAAAAGAACCGTTCATAGATTCCCGATGTCACAATCGTTTTATCAGTAACAGCTGCAATCCCGATATGATTCCCCCGAGAGTCAAAGGGGTTCTGAATTCCAATTTTCCATGGTTGAGATTTGGGTTTGCTTCCCAGCACAATGATATTTCCACCGAGATTGATTATTCCCCGCTGCACTCCCTGAGAGATGAGGTATTCTTTAACTTTATCGGCGATATACCCCTTGGCTATCCCCCCGAGGTCTATTTTCATACCTGTTTCTGTGAGAAAAACCAGGTTGTTATCTCCGAGTATTATCTCTCTATAATCGATTAGATCTTTTGATGAATCAATTGATGAAACATCGGGAACACTACCGGTAAAATCCTCTCCGATACCCCACAATTCGACTAAAGGGGCTATTGTAGGATCAAAAGCACCATGGGACATTTGTGAATACAATAGAGATGTTTTTATAACCTCAAAAATATCGTCAGACACTTGAAGTCTTTCAATACCAGCCTGTTCATTGATCTGTGACAGTTCACTATTCCCCTTCTGAAGGCTCATAAGCATGTCTTCCCTTTCGATGAGAGAAAATGCACCATCAAATATGTCCTGAGTTTCTCCGCTGTAAAGCGTTATAATACAGACCGTACCCATAAGAAAGCGATTATCCGATTTTGCTTCGAATTTTTCTTCACTACAGGACAGCAGAAATATAGTCATTGTAAAAAATAAAAAAATCTTTTTCATATATGAGAAAGCTACCATATAAGTGCCTTGTAAATAAAGCAGATATTTTTTGATTTCCTATAGTACTTAAGATATGATAGAATCCAATTGAAAAATCCTTAATATCAATTGGAGAATCACATGAGAATCCGGCAGAAAATGCTCATTATGGAATTATCCACAGCAGCTGCATTTATTATAGCCATTGCCCTGTTTTTCGTGCTATTACAGAATATTACGGTACTAAAAAATATAGAAATAGAATCACAAAAAGTACTCAACAGTTTAAATAATAT
>JADGDJ010000399.1 GCA_016744925.1 Spirochaetaceae bacterium | reverse complement strand
ACCGGTTTTGTAAAGGCGAAGGGGCTTAATTTTACAATCAATGCTTCTTTGGATCGTAAAAAGGCATTTATTGGTGCTGACTACATTATATCGTCTATAGAAGTGGGTAACCGATTCAAGCTCTGGGATGATGACTGGAAAGTCCCTATGCAATACGGCATTCACCAGGTGTACGGTGAGAATGGTGGTCCCGGTGGAGTCTTTCACTCTCTCCGGATTGTTCCGGTAATACTGGATATTGTAAAAGATGCCCTGGAGATTTGTCCCGATGCCTGGGTTTTTAACTTTTCTAATCCCATGACTGCCATTGTCACTACAGTTAAACGCAAGTATCCTCAGGCTAATTTTGTAGGGATGTGCCATGAAATAGGATGGCTGTACAAGTGGTTGCCCCGTATGTTGAATAAAAACATCGATGATCTGTATTTCAAAGCGGCCGGTTTGAATCATTTCAGCTGTATGCTTGAATTGAAAGACAAAAAAACCGGAGAAGATCTCTATCCTCAGGTTCTATCCAAAGCCCATGATTTCTTCAAAACTGAGATCGGGTATAGTGACTTTTTTGCAACTTACTTGAAAACAGGTGTGATCGAGAGTGATGAACAGTTTGCCAAACCCAGTGATAACCGAAAAAGCAGCTTTCAATTTGCCGATAAAAAACTGGGACAGTTTATTCTGGAAAACTACAATCTGCTACCAATTACTGTAGACAGCCATTTTGGTGAATATATCAGCTGGGCATGGGATGTTGTTGACAATAGGGGAATCATGGATTTTTATGATTTCTATAAGGCAAATCTGACAACTGATAATAAGCCGGAAATTAAACTGGAATTACATGAAAGGGTTGTTCCGATCATTGAAGGGATCATCGGAGATGAGGGTTATGAAGAGCCCGCTGTGAATGTTCTCAATGATGGTTTAATCGAGGATCTGCCTTCATGGGTAGCTGTGGAAGTTCCCGCTGTAATCAATAACAAAGGGGTAAACGGACTTAAAATGCCACCTCTTTCCAAAGGGTATCTCTCGCTGCTTAGAAATTATTGCGGAGTATATGATTTGACTGCGGAAGCCATACTTTATGAGAGTAAAGACTCTGCCATTCAGGCGATATTGGCCAACCCCGTAGTTCATCAGGCAAAGAATGTGAAAGAGATGGTCGATAGAATGATCGATATTCAGAGCCAGTGGCTTGGTTATCTGAAATAAACAGGTAACTGTTCTGAGGGGAGATCTTTGACATCAATACAGGATCGGAAGTAGTATAAAATTTATGCCGACAATTAAACAAATCGCTCAAAAAGCGGGAGTCAGTCCCACGACAGTCTCCAATGTTATACATGGAAAAACCGACAAAGTATCTCCCCTTATCCGGGAAAAAGTGGAAGTCATACTACGGGAGGAGAATTATGCTCCCAATATGGCTGCAAAAATTCTGGCACATAACAACTCCCGGATCGTAAGTGTTATCATGTTTTCCGAACCCCGCAGGGACGAAACACAGCTGGAAGACCCTTTTTCCTATACCATTCTTGGAAATATAGAAGTCGAATTGCGAAAACGGGGTTATTACTTAATGGTGCACACCTCCTGTGATAAAAATGAGATTCTCAGGCTGGTGAGTTCATGGAAACTGGCGGGAGTCATTCTTCTGTGGGTTCCTGCGTCAGTAATTCCAGTGCTGAATCTCAATGTTGACTGTCCCATTATTCATATTGACAGTTCCGATCTCGATGAAGATCCTGATTACTTCAGAGTCGGGTTGGAAGATAAGCGGGGTGGATATGAAATAGGTCGGTATTTATGCTCCATGGGGCATAATAAGCTGATATACATGTCCAACTCTCAAGAATTAAAGGGTTCAGATTATTTAAGGTTTTCCGGATGTCGAGAGGCTCTGTCA
>JADGDJ010000216.1:7242-7656 GCA_016744925.1 Spirochaetaceae bacterium | reverse complement strand
GCATATTAAACTAAGACTCTGCCTCTGACAAAATGATTCTAAAACTGGGTGGGATTCTGGGTAAAAATATCGCGATAAGGAAAACAGCATGCAACAAGTGATCGAACAGTACAAAAATAAAGACAATTTCGAATCGAGAATCGGGATATATCATTTTTCTACATCCGAAATGTCCCTCCATGAATGGATTAGTTCTCTTATACCCAGACAGAACAATAAAAGCATTTTGGAATTGGGCTGCGGTACAGGCATATTGTGGAAGTCTCTCTATAACAACTTTTACGATTCAAGGATTGTTTTGTCGGATATGTCAGAAAATATGCTTCTCGAATCGGAAAAAAATCTCAGTGAATTGAATTTAGAGTACAAACAAATAGACTACCATGAGATCCCCTATCCCGATGAAACTTTTGA
>JADGDJ010000216.1:0-7232 GCA_016744925.1 Spirochaetaceae bacterium | reverse complement strand
TGACACGATAATTTCAAACCACAATCTCTATCACACCGAAGACCTCAGCCGCGTATTAAGTGAAATCAAACGAGTTCTAAAAGCCGATGGAACATTTTTCTGTTCCACAAACAGCAGGAATCATCTGGTTGAATTAAAAGAGATTCTCTGCAGATTCGAAATAAATGAGTTCTGGCCCAATGACGACCTTATTGAAAAGTTCGGTATGGAAAATGGGAAATCAAAACTATCATCCTATTTCTCTCACGTTTCATCCTATCATTATAAAAACATACTGCACATTACAGATCCCCAAGCGGTTCTAAAATACTATTTGTCACTGGGAAATGAGGAAATAAACAAGGTGATTGATGAAAATAAAGAAAAAATTCTCAATGCGATACAGAGTGAAATTGATATGGGAATCTTTTTTAAAGCCCATGCGAGACCAGGTCTCTTTATTTGCCACAAATAGCTTTTTTTACTCCAAACTAAAAATAACTGTTTATAATTGTTCAACTATCATTTAATATTGAAACTATGACAGCTAAAATAAAACTGATCCAGAAATCGTATATCCTCTCTTTTCTGCTATTGCTGATCATTATGATGTCACAGCTGGTAGAAATCCCCTATAGTCAAATAATTCTCTTAACTGATGCTTCCCTGCTTTTTATCGTAAGCATCCTACAGCTGATTGAGTTCATCAAAATAAAAAAGCTCCTGGTAAGAACAAGCGATATACTCTCTCAGGGAAATGAAAGAGACTTTTCCGTATTAAATGAAAAAGAGAAAAATATCATCAGCTACAAAATTACAAACCTCATCGAACAGCTGGAAGATTCAGTCAATCAGTCCCATAACATACTCGATGAAAAAGAAAAGCTTGAAGCTGAAGTAAACAACTACAGAAGGACAATTAACAATATACAGGAGTCACTCAATAGAGATGTGATCACAGTAAAAAGCCAGATATTACAATTCATAGATGTGATAGATCGTATTATTTTGGATTTTTCTAAACTGGAAAATTCTCATAAGAACGGGGAAGAGCAAATACAAAGCCTTCTGACAACATATTCCTCCTACGAAGAGAGCTACAGCATCATCAATCAGTCCATAGAAAAATCCAGAAAAATCAGCGATCGGGAGATTAACCGCTCGGAAGATCTTATGGAAGCGCTCTCAGGGTTATATGATAAATCGGAAGATAATGAAGAGCAGCTAACAACTATTTTCAAAGGGATCGACAACATCAGGGATGTCACAGAAATAATCAACAATGTAGCAGAAAAGGCATCAATACTCTCACTGAATGCTGCGATCGAAAGTGCCCATGCCGGTGAAGCCGGTAAAGGTTTTGCCGTTGTAGCAGAAGAAGTGGGTGTTCTGGCAAGCACGACGGCGGAACATGCTGAAAATATCAATGAAGCTCTTTATTCTGTTACGGATCTTATAAGCGATAACACAAATAGTGAAAAAATTGATTTAAACTCCTATCCCGATCTGATTAATAATGCAAAGGAAATCAACAATTCCTTTATAAAAATCAGGGAGCTTTTGAACTTCATAAGCCTTCTAAAAAAGCCCGAACCTGTAGAAATGTCTGATCAACGGTCTATAGACAGAAAAATAATAGGCAACTGCATACAAACTCTATCGTCAATGAAAGGGGATGTTGAAAAATCTATTGAAAATATCGGGCAACTGGTCCTGCTGCGAGCATCGTCATCTGATAAAGAAAATAAAATTTCAAGAATGCGAATACACGAGACATCACTGAAGCCGGTAGACGGAGAAATACCTCTGGATTTATAATTTCTAATCACAAAAAAAAGTGTTTTTTATGACACTGCGTACCGTACATATAAAAATGAATGAAACTCTGCGGCTTATGGAAAATAGAAAATCTGTCAGAACTTATATCGATAAAGATATTACAAGAGATTTTAAAGATAAAATCATTCACGCAGCAATGCGGGCTCCCACAGCTGGAAATATGATGCTCTACACCATCATAGAGATTGAAGATCAGGATCTTAAGGAGAAGTTGGCTGTGAGTTGTGACAATCAGCCCTTTATTGCCAAATCCCCCTTTGTCTTACTATTTCTCGCAGATTACCAGAGATGGAATGATTTCTTTAGAGTATCCAAAGTCCCCCATGTGAGACCTCCAGAAGAAGGGGATCTGATGCTAGCCTGCTGCGATGCTCTTATCGCCGCGCAGAATGCTGTAATAGCTGCTGAATCTATGGGAATTGGTTCCTGTTATATTGGAGATATTCTGGAAAACCATGAATATCACAAAGAATTATTCGATTTGCCCGATTTTGCTTTACCCATCACTCTGGTATGTTTTGGTTATCCCAATGAAAATTATGACACAAAAAAACCGGCTCCCCGTTATCCCCGGGAGTTCGTTCACTATAAAAACAGCTATAAAAGGTTAAAATCTAAAGACTTCCTTAAAATGTACAAACCTGTAGAAGATAGATATTTTTCTACAGGAGATTTTATCGAAGGAGCCGAGAATATTGGACAGCATTTTTACATAAAGAAACATTCAAGCGACTTTATGAAAGAGATGAACCGCTCAGTACGTGCTGCTCTAAAATACTGGAAAACTGATGAAACTGAAAATTGAGACGGAAAGACGGGTTGAATCATTTGATGCCGACCTACACAACAAGCTTAAGATAAGCTCCATATTCAACTATATGCAGGATATCGCCGCAAAACATGCCGATGACCTGGGAGTCGGATACAACATTTTACAGGAAAACCAGATTTTCTGGGTTCTCTCCTGGGCTAAGGTTGAAATTGCATCCCTACCCTCCTACGGAGATACTGTAAAGATTCAGACCTGGGCCAAAGGAAAAAACAGACTCTATTACATGAGAGATTTTATAATTTCCGACAATGACGGTAAAGAGATCATAAAAGCAACTTCCGCTTGGCTTTTGCTCGATGCGGGTACGAAAAGAATGACCGATCTATCAAAAATAGGTCTGGAATTGCCTTCATTCCCAAAAGATCACGCCATTGATGAATACCCCGGTAAATTTAGATTTCAAGTCAATGAAGAAACTAATTACATGAGAAAAATTCTGTATTCCGACATAGATATTAACAAACATGTCAACAACTCCCGCTATCTGGAATTTATCCTCGATTGTTATAATCAGGAAGAGCATGAAACAAAAGAGATGAAAACAGTAACCATCTCCTACAAGGGTGAAACTCATTTTATGGATGAATTGAATATAAGCCGCTCTCCTCTTGCAGAACAAACGAATACTGACTTGATAAAAGCCATGCGCATTGACGACTCAAAGGAAATTTTTAATTGTATTCTTGAATGGAAATAAACAATCATTAATATATCGCTTTAAAACCTACATTATTGTATGATGAGATGTTATGAACAAAACCCAAAACTCTATACATTATAGAAAACAGATACAAAACATGACTCTCCTCTTTGAAGTGAGTCAGCTGCTCGACAAGAGTTTGGACCTTAAAGAGGTTATTACACCGGTATTGCAGACCATTTCAGACAGTACAAGCTTCAATACTCTCGCCCTCACTCTAATTGATGAAAATACAGGAGAGATCTGGGTTGAATCATCTTTGGGTCTCCCGGAAAAAGCTGCGAAAAAGGCTGTATATAAACTGGGAGAGGGTATAACGGGAAAAGTTGTCGAATCAGGTGAGTCTATGATCATACCTCACATAGACAATGAAAATGATTATCTCGACAAAATGGATCAGAGGAGCCGTAAGAAAGATGATCGATCTTACATCTGCGTTCCTATCAAGCAGGGGGTAAACTCTCTGGGAACCCTCGGTGCCGGAAAGATATTTACGACAGAATCAGAGCTGGACGACGATTTGAAGATCTTGACAATTATTGCGTCGCTTATTGCCAGAGCTGCTGAACTAAGAAAAAGAGCCAGTGAAGAGAAGCGCCTTCTCACTCTGGAAAACAAACGATTACACCAGGAACTGAAGGAAAAATTCAGACCGGACAATATGATAGGGAATTCTCAAAATATGCAGGAAGTTTTTTCTCTTATCAATCAGGTATCGCGAAGTGATGCCACTGTCCTCATAAGAGGTGAAAGTGGTACTGGTAAAGAATTAGTAGCCCATGCTATCCACTACAACAGCTTGAGAGCGAACAAACCATTTATAAGGGTTAACTGTGCCGCATTACCTGAGAGTGTCATCGAAAGTGAATTGTTCGGTCATGAAAAAGGATCCTTTACAGGAGCAGTAGCGACGAGAAAAGGGCGATTTGAAATGGCTGACGGCGGAACAATCTTTCTTGATGAGATTGGAGAGCTATCGCAGATGACGCAGATAAAACTGCTAAGAGTCCTTCAGGAGAGAGAGATAGAACGTGTCGGTTCTATGAACACCATCAAGATTAACGTGCGCGTCATAACCGCTACCAATAGGATTCTGGAAGATGAGATCAAAAATGGCAACTTTCGGGAAGATCTCTATTACAGACTCAATGTCTTCCCCATTCACATCCCTCCACTGCGTCAACGAAAAACAGATATTTTACTTCTCACTGATTTTTTTGCAGAAAAATACGGAAAGAAAAACGGTAAAAATATTAAAAGAATAACAAGTTCATCCATAGATCTCTTTCAGAGTTATCATTGGCCGGGTAACGTCCGCGAGCTTGAAAATGTGATAGAGAGAGCAGCACTGGTCAGCACAGATGAAGTAATACATGCTTACAACCTCCCCCCCTCATTACAATCAGCAGAGAGTACTGATACATCGCTCCACACGACTCTTGAAGAAGCTCTTGAATCACTCGAAAAAGAATTGATTAATGATGCACTGAAAACAGCCCGGGGTAACCGCGCTTCTGCGGCGAGAGCTTTGGGTATCTCCGAAAGGATCATGGGTTTGCGTGTGGATAAGTATATGATTAGATGTACTAAATTCAAAAAACAAGAACTCCGAAACTAATGCAGAGCAGGTTTATTTATGTTAAGGGTCGGAACACATAACCACATATTCCTACATTATTGTAATTTACACGAAAGTATACTACATCTATGTATGTTTTACTGAATATGAAAAGTTTTACATAATTCGTAAATTATCACTAGTTATAAATTCCAGATACACTTTATTTCCTTACAATATATACAATAAATAAGTTTTTATTTTCGTTAATAACTTTTTTAAAAAATTATTTTTATATTTTGGCACAGTCCATGCAATTTAAGTTGTCATGGAGGATTTTATGAAAAAAGTTATATTACCACTTTTTCTATTGCTGATTATCAGCACATCGGCATTCGCAGGAGAGGCTTCCGTCGAATCACTATCAATTGCTATGGACATGATATGGCTGACACTTGCAGCTGCTTTGGTTTTCTTTATGCAGGCGGGATTCGCCATGGTAGAAATCGGATTGACCAGAGCTAAAAACTCAGGAAATATCATAATGAAAAACCTGATGGACTTTTCTACTGGTGCCCTTATATTCTGGGCAGTCGGTTGGGCAATAATGTATGGAAATGCCTATGGCGGATTCACAGATAATGTTCTATTAACAGTATCTGATTCATCTGTATTGAGAGACTGGATATTCCAGGTAGTTTTTGCAGCTACAGCAGCGACGATTGTGTCCGGTGCCATGGCTGAAAGAACAAAGTTCAGCTCATATCTTATTTATTCCGTAGTTATATCAGGTGTAATCTACCCTGTATTCGGGAGCTTCACATGGGGTGGAGGATTCCTGGCAGAAATGGGATTCCACGATTTCGCAGGATCTACAATTGTTCACTCAGTAGGTGGATGGGCTGCACTAATGGGAGCCATAATCTTAGGCCCCCGTATTGGTAAATATATTAGAAATGGGAATAAAGTAACTGTTAAAGCAATCAAGGGACACAATATTCCCCTGGCATCACTCGGTGTATTCATCCTGTGGTTCGGCTGGTTCGGATTCAACTGTGGTTCTACACTTTCAGGAACTGACCTTTCTATTGCCCATGTAGCTGTAACAACAACACTGGCAGCTTCGGCCGGAGCACTCTTTGCCATGATGACGACCTGGATTACTATGGGTAAACCCGATGTTTCCATGTCTTTGAACGGAGCGCTTGCAGGTCTTGTAGGAATAACTGCAGGGACATGGGCAGTCTCCCCTGCGGCAGCGGTTATAATCGGTGCGATGGCGGGAATTATAGTAGTCGGTTCTGTAGAGTTCTTTGACAGAATTCTACATATTGACGATCCCGTCGGTGCAATTTCAGTACATGGTGTGTGCGGAGCTTTCGGTACAACCGCTGTTGGCTTATTCGCCAACAGACCAGATGACGGTCTTGTAGGTTTATTCTATGGTGGAGGCTTTGAACTTCTTGGAGTACAGGCTCTCGGAGTTGCTACAGCATTTGTATGGGTAACACTTTCATCCGGTTTATTATTCCTTGCTATTAAGAAAACAACCGGTCTAAGAGTTTCTGAAAAAGAAGAGAGAATCGGTCTTGATCTGGAAGAACATGGAAGTGAATCATATCACGGATTCCAGATTTTCAATAACGTGTAAATAGAGAGGAGGACATAAAAATATGAAACTAATTATTGCATACATACAGCCACACAAACTTAATGAAGTAAAGCAGGAATTATTCAAAGATGATATTCATAAAATATCCGTAACCAACTCAAAAGGCTGTGGTCAGCAGAAGGGATTTGTTGAGTCCTATAGAGGAGTTGATGTCGAAGTAAATCTGCTCGACAAGGTAAGAATTGAAATTGCTGTAAACGACGAGTTTGTAGACAGAACAACTTCAGCCATCATCAAAGGTGCCAGAACGGGAGAAATCGGCGATGGTAAGATCTTTGTTCTGCCTATTGAGCAGACAATTCGAATCCGCAGCGGAGAAACAGCCGAAGTGGCCATAGGATAAAATATTTAAACGTGAATGTATGAGTTTTTCCTATAGAAACACTTAAGGCTGTTAAGAAATCACCTTCAGTGTGCCAATAGCAAATTCATACATTTTTGTATATATTTGCTTTATTTCATACATTTTAGTATTTATAAAATTATACTTAAGTTCCTTAAGTGTAAGAAATAATTTTAATAAAAAAATTTAATTACTTTCATAATAATAAATTAACTAATAATTTATTCAGGATTATTACAGTTGGCACATATAATGCATATAAATACATAGATAATACATGAATGGAGAATATATAATGGAGACTGTCTC
>JADGDJ010000398.1 GCA_016744925.1 Spirochaetaceae bacterium | reverse complement strand
AATAATTACACTTGTCATACATTTGGGTTCATCTTTTGTTAATGGGTACAGGCGACTACCTGTTCCTGCGGCTAGTAACAGTGCTGTTGTCACCGGTTCGAGATCCTTTGTTCTTATGTTCAAAATATTATCCTTTAATAATTAATTAACTATTTAAATGAATAACAAGAAGAGATTTATAATGAGTTTTTGAGCTTAGTAATAGTAAATAATTATTTCATCCGGACATTACAAATCCCCCGGTTCATATTTATAAAATTATGATTCCAGGTTATATTGGCAAAAGAAAGATATGAACTCACTGAGTAAACCAGTAGAACTGAAGCAAGAATTACAACTATTAAATAATGAACTGAATGGCGATAGATTATCCTCAATTGGAATCTATGAACAGATTTTCTCAGATGATTGGTATTCCGATTAATAATCAGGAACTAAACTTCTTGTTATTTCAGAGCACTCGATTCTGATATAAGCAATAGATTATCACTTAGTTTTATCACCGCCCAACGATTATATCAGACGATATTGGTTTCGTCCACTTAAAGGCAAGAGTGCGTAAGGTGTTCCAATTATAGATCAATTGAGAATTGCTGTCTATGGGAGTGAATGATTCATGCTCTGAAACAGCATATCAGACCTGAAAGGCAACCAGCTTCCTGACAAGGGATGAGGCTCAGGAGAGTAATACTGAGCGACGTCCTGTCCCAAAAAGAGTTTGTAGTTCATTTTCGGATTTCCCTCGATGACGTAACCGGGATAGTACCATTCAATTCCATGAAGTCTACAATAATCCAGAGTTTTGAGAATAAGATATTTTCCGGGGCTATATCGTTTGTAATCGGGATCGTAGAAATGAAGAATTGAAGCAATTGATGTATCTCCCTTATGAAAAATCCCGCATGATATAATCTGATCCCCATCCCTTATGATAATAGCTTTGGAATCATATATATTCAGTCTATTTTCACTGAAGGTAGCATTTTCAATTGTGGAATATCCATCAAAATTTACAGATTTCAAATATTTCTCATATAAATAATCCAATTCCTCTTGGTGTACATAAGGATCCGCAATTTCCATCTCAAATGGTCTGTTTTTTCTGACGATTCTGCGGTGAGAAGTTTTCTCGGGAACAGAAGCGACAGAATAGCGAAGCCAGTTTACTTTCAATGGAGATGTATCTTCTTCTCTGAAAAGATGAGATGTCGTGAAAATTGACTGCCCCATAGGATACCATCCCAGAGACAAAAGAATGTCAAATTCTTCTCCGAGACACTGTTTGGGTTTCAGAACTTCGTAATAATGCATAAGTTAATTTAAAATATAGCAGAAAATCTGCAACTGCTCCATCCATCGGGTTCTAAAGTTAATGGCATTAATTTGTATTTGTATTTTAATTAAATTAAAATATTACACATAGCGTATAATCTGTAAAATATCATATAAAAAGGAAATATCGTTGAGATTATCTTTAACAAAAAAACTGATTCTGTTTATTGTATTAACAATAGTAACGTTGAGCGCAAGCAGTTTGTTCATATCAAACCTGGGAATGACTCAGCTTTCCAACAAACTGATGAAAACATCTCTGGGGATGAAAGTTAACGGAGATATTGAATCTCTTAATACAGCATTTGAGTTGGAGTTCGGGATCCCGAGCATAGAAAATAACGATCTTTTTAATGAAAATGGTGAAAAACTTGATGCGAATTCTTTTATTGATGAATTTGGAAGCAAGATGGGAATTGCCGCAACTATTTTTTCTATTCAAGGTGATGACTTTATCAGAATAAATACAAATATTAAAAAGAGTGACGGCAGTAGAGCTGTTGGAACTCTTTTAGGCCGTGACAGTTCTGCCTACAAACCGATCATGAATGAAGAACGTTATCTTGGAGATGCATCTATCC